>CAYUKT010000162.1:0-5871 GCA_964445285.1 uncultured Bacteroides sp.
CGTCAAACAGATGAATAATCAAGCGGCGCTTATTCATAGATTTCATTATGCATCACAGTTTTACAAAAAGTAGTCCGCAAACTCGGATAAACGAAAGCATTTTATAGTAAAAATTAAGAAAAGAGGGGAAGGAAAATGGCAGGATTGCAGGATACCACAATTGCGGCGCTCTATACACTGGAGGAGACGATCGCGAAGGATATTTTTGAGGGGGTGACTTATCCCTGGGAAGTACTTGCCAAGATCAAAGACTTTATTGTGGCATTGGGAGAGACACTCCCGGAAGACAAATTTGAGAGAAGAGAAGGGAATATCTGGGTAGCCAGAAGCGCAAAGGTGTTTCCGAGCGCCTATATCGGCGGCCCGGCGATTATTGATGAAGAAGCGGAGATCAGACAGAGCGCTTTCATCAGGGGTTCCGCGATCGTGGGAAAAGGAGCGGTTGTTGGCAACTCCACGGAACTTAAGAATGTGATACTTTTTAACAAAGTCCAGGTGCCTCATTATAACTATGTGGGAGACAGCATCCTGGGTTATAAGGCTCATATGGGAGCAGGATCCATCACGTCAAATGTAAAGAGCGACAAGACACTGGTGGTGGTACATGCCGGAGAAGAGAATTACGAGACAGGACTTAAAAAGTTCGGTGCCATGTTGGGAGACAATGTGGAAGTTGGCTGTAATTCGGTGTTGAATCCCGGTACGGTAATTGGTAAATGTACCAATATATATCCGACTTCCATGGTGCGTGGCTTTATCCCGCCAAACAGTATTTATAAAAAACAGACTGAAATAGCGGCAAAATATTAGACCTGTCAGAGTAGATACCCGTTAACCGACAGAAAAAAGTATTTTGAGGATAAGAAGTATGGCAGTAGATTTGAGTATTGAGAATTTTGGTTCCATGATCGATCATGTGATCGCGGGAATATGTTTCTTTGAATATGAAGATGGAAAATTTACGCCCATCTATATCAATGAGGGCTTTTTCCGCATGCTTGGCTATTCCAGAATTCAGGGCATGAAATATCTGGAGATGATCGACATGGTCATCATCCCGGAAGATATGCCTGCTTTTCATCAGGCCATTGAGGATGTCCTAAAGGATGACGGCGTGGTGGATGTTGAGTTTCGTACCGTGACGGCATCCGGCGGACTGCGCTGGCTGCATGTGAGAGGAAATCTCTATGCCAGAGAAGGTAGAAAGAATACGATAGTAACCGTCATACAGGATATTACTGAGCGTAAAAACGTAGAAGAAGAACTGCAAAGACAGGCGGAACGGTTACATATCCTTTCGGAGGCAGAAGGAGAAAAGATAATTGACTATAATGCCAAGACGGATGTCATGATCATCAAATCATCCGGAGAGTACGGTGTGGGAGGAGAAGAGATTTATAATAAATATCTGGAGAAATTCAATCCTTCCACGATTTATGAAGAGGATGTGGCATATTACAGGGCGGTCATTGGCAGTCTTCTCAAATCGCCTAAACATGATACCATTGAATTCCGGATTAAACGGTTTGATAAAGAATTCACATGGTATCAGGCAAATCTCACTTCCCTGTTAGGAGCGGAAGGCTACGTTACCAGGATTGTGGGCCGCATGATCAATATCCATGACAAGAAGATCAAAGAGATGGAACTGTTATTGCGGGCCGAGAAAGATGCGCTGACAGGACTCTATAATCAGGGTGCCGCAGAACAGCTGATCCGCAACGCCATTGAGGACAGCGGCGATGATACCTTAAATGCCTTGATGATCATTGACCTGGATAATTTTAAAGAGGCCAACGATCTGATCGGCCATGCACAGGGCGATATCCTGTTAGGGGAGACGGCAAGCAGATTAAACGAGATATTCAGGGGCGGCGATATCATCGGCAGAATCGGCGGTGATGAGTTTATTGTCTATGTCAAAAACTTAAATTCCATTTCCGAGGCGGATGTATTGGCAAGTAATATAGTCAACAGTGTGCAATATATCTTGGAAGCTGATGAAAGCCAGATCAAGGTGACCTGCAGTGTGGGTGTCTCGGTATTTCCTTATCATGGCAAGGAATTCGAAGAGCTCTTCAAGAAGGCGGACAGGGCTGTCTATACGGCCAAAGCCAATGGCAAATGCGATTATCGTATTTATGATGCGGCAAGTACCGTGGTCTATCATGCTAACAGAAAGAACGGCTATGACCTGAACAAGGGAATGGATGTCGATAAAAATATCGAAGATCAGGTGATGCAGATCCTGTTTGAGGATAGAGTCATGGAGTCGGCGCTTAAATCGGCTATCGAGCTGATGACGACCAAATATCATTTTCACAGGGGATATATCTGTGGAAATGAATCATTACCGATTTCAAGGACTGTGCAATTCTCAGAGGATGCTTATGCAACGGGTAAAGAGGAAGATGCACATTATGAACTGAAACGGGTGGTCAATGAAGTCCTCTATGCTTCTTTTCCGGGGGCAACGATTATTCATGACTATGACCTGACACTGGATGAGATGCATGACTATTTTCAGGCGGAAGGCATCAAGAGTATGCTCTTTTATCCACTGACTTCCAAGGGAGAATTCCAGGGAGCCATTGTCCTGGAAAATCATGTGGATGTGCAGATGGAACTGAAAAAGGGCGAGATGGAAGAAATCCGCTCCCTGCTGCGTATCATGGAGGCTCATATCCTGCAGATCGGCCTGATGGACAGATTACAGGATTTCGTGACGCAGATTGCGATATTCGATAACCTGGACAGCTTTGTCTATGTGGTTAATCCGGATACGTATGAGCTTAGCTTTATCAATAAAAGAGTGCTGATGGATTCACCCAATGTCAAGATAGGAGACATTTGTTATAAAGCCCTGCAGAATCGGGATGAGCCCTGTGAGAACTGTATTCTGCGCAATCTGGACAAAAAAGATTCCCACTGCAGGTGTACAGAGGAAATCTTCAATTACTCCCTGCGCTGCTGGACCAGATGCAGCGCCAGCTGGCTGGAGTGTAAGGAGGAGAATGGGCTTGCACTCTTAAACAGCATCGATATTTCCGAGTATTTCATGGGATAGAAATTATAAGAAATATCTGGATTTTTTTAAAACAATATGAGACAATAGAAACAGCGGTTATGACAGACTGCATACAGTCTGTTAGCAAATAATTTATACATAATCGAAAGGAGTTATCACATGATCTATTCAAAAGAAGTTGAAGAAATGTGTACAGTAGCACAGGGCGTTCATCATGGCTGTGCTCCTATCCCAGAGGAAGCAAAATGGGTGCAGGCAAAAGAAGTGAAGGATATTTCCGGTCTGACACACGGCGTTGGCTGGTGCGCTCCTCAGCAGGGTGCCTGCAAGCTGACTCTGAACGTGAAAGAGGGTATCATTCAGGAGGCTTTGGTGGAGACTATCGGATGTTCCGGTATGACACACTCCGCAGCGATGGCATCTGAGATTCTGCCGGGATTGACGGTTATGGAAGCACTCAACACAGACTTGGTGTGTGACGCGATTAATACGGCTATGAGAGAGCTGTTCTTACAGATCGTATATGGCCGTACACAGTCTGCTTTTTCCGAGGATGGACTTCCGGTAGGCGCAGGTCTTGAGGATCTGGGTAAGGGATTGAGAAGCCAGGTAGGTACTATGTACGGTACTCTCAAGAAGGGTCCCCGTTATCTTGAGATGGCAGAAGGTTATGTAACTGGTATCGCATTGGATGCCAATGATGAAATTATCGGTTACAAATTCGTAAGCCTTGGCAAGATGACAGACTTCATCAAAAAGGGTGACGATCCTAATACAGCATATGAGAAGGCATGTGGTCAGTATGGCCGTGTAGATGATGCTGTGAAGATCATTGATCCCAGATGTGAATAGAAGTAAATTCCTTCGGAATTAACTTCACGAGATTCGCTTCGCGAACTCGGTATAAGCGGAAGGAAAATAACTTCGCAAGCTCGGATGTAACCGGGGAATTCGCTTTGCGAACTCGGTATAAGCGGAAGGGAATTAACTTCAGGGACTCTTTAATACAAATAGGAGGATTAAGATAAGATGGCTTTGTTTGAATCATATGAAAGACGAATTGACAAGATCAATTCCGTGTTGAACAGTTATGGCATTTCTTCCCTTGAGGAAGCTGAGAAAATTACGAAAGATGCTGGTCTGGACGTATATGAGCAGGTAAAAAAGATCCAGCCCATCTGTTTTGAGAACGCATGCTGGGCTTATACGGTAGGTGCAGCAATTGCGATCAAGAAGGATTGCAAGAAAGCAGCTGATGCTGCAGCAGCAATCGGCGAGGGATTACAGGCATTCTGTATTCCCGGTTCTGTGGCAGATACCCGTAAGGTTGGCCTTGGCCATGGTAATCTGGGCAAGATGCTGCTTGAGGAAGATACAGACTGCTTTGCATTCTTGGCAGGTCATGAATCCTTCGCGGCTGCAGAAGGCGCAATCGGTATTGCTGAGAAAGCAAACAAGGTTCGTCAGAAACCTTTGCGTGTTATTCTGAACGGTCTTGGAAAGGATGCTGCCAAGATTATTTCCAGAATCAATGGATTTACTTTTGTGGAGACTGAGTATGATCCTTATACCAACGAAGTGAAGGAAGTTGACAGAATCGCATATTCAGAAGGCCTTCGTTCCAAAGTAAACTGCTACGGTGCAAACTCCGTACCGGAAGGCGTTGCGATCATGTGGAAAGAGAACGTGGATGTATCCATTACTGGTAACTCCACCAATCCTACCAGATTCCAGCATCCGGTAGCAGGTACATACAAGAAGGAAAGAACAGAGGCAGGTAAGAAGTACTTCTCCGTGGCTTCCGGCGGTGGTACAGGACGTACCCTTCATCCGGATAACATGGCTGCAGGTCCTGCATCCTATGGTTTCACAGACACCTTAGGACGTATGCACTCTGATGCACAGTTTGCTGGTTCTTCTTCCGTACCGGCACATGTGGAAATGATGGGTCTGATCGGTATGGGTAATAACCCGATGGTCGGCGCTACGGTAGCTGTAGCAGTGTCGATCGAGGAAGCAGCAAAGGCAGGTAAGTTCTAGGAATTTTCCAGAAGTTTTGAGAAAGTATCGAATCTTCAGAAAAGTGTAAAAAATAGCCCCTGCGAGTTTATAGGACTTGCGGGGCTATTCTACGGGAAATTTTAAACTTGTTCCTTCAAAAGCATCTGTTCGAATTCATCTGCTGGAACCGGCTTTGAATATAAGTAGCCCTGCAGATAGGATACCCCTATTTTACGGATGATATCCTGAATTTCTTCTGTTTCGATACCCTCGGCTATGGTCTGTATCGAGAGCTGTCTGCACATATTTACCACATTTTCAATAATGGCCATGTCTGTTTTGTTTCCCTCTCGGACAAGACCGCGTACAAATTTTTGATCAATTTTGAGGACATCCATGTTGACATCATGTAACAAGCCGAAGGATGCATATTCTGTTCCAAAATCGTCCATGGCAATCTTAAAACCAAGTTCCTGCAGTTTGCTAAACTGATGGGAGAGCATTTTTGTGTCAGCAGCGTTGCAGCTTTCCGTAAGTTCGACCATGATAAGCCTTGGATCCACCTGTAATTCCTGGGCTTTTTCGATGAGCCTGTTGATAAATTCCCCATCGAGAAGCTGAATATAGGAGACGTTAAAGCTCACACTGATGTTATTGTATTTTTTCTGCCACATGGCGGCATGCCGCAGGGCTTCTTCCATGACCCAGTAACCAACTTCTCTTATTTCTCCGCTGTTTTCTAAAAGTTTGATAAATTCATAGGGGGTTGCATCTTGTATTTCCGGTGTTTTCCAACGCAATAAGGATTCACATTCTGTAATTTTCTGGGTTTTTGTTTCAAG
>CAYUKT010000163.1:0-5862 GCA_964445285.1 uncultured Bacteroides sp.
TACCAATTTTTATCGTATATTTTTCAACCAAAGTGTCTATGATAGTCTGATCCAGGAACGCATCTACAAACTCCCTTTTGGTTGCCTCATAAATGATCATATTTCCCCCTATATCTTTGGTATTCCGTTCGTGCCCGTTGGATTTCTTTCTGTCTGGCTCCTAAAGTCTTATTTACGTAATTATAGCACGCCTTTCATTGCAAAAAAAAGGGACTTTCCCAGAATTCTTGGAAAGTCCTGTAAATATTACGCAGTTCTGACCGGCTGATCTAAAGTCCTATTTTAGAATAGACACCAAATGAGAGCTTTCAATGATAAAACTGAATATCTATTTTAATCACCGGACAGGCAGAGATTCTCGTTTCATCCAACATTTACACTTCACTTAACATTAAATACAGGCCGCAGCCGTATCCACAGCATTGACAAATTTTAATATATTCTCATTGATCGGCTTTAAATTCTGGTACAACGCTTCATAAGCATAGGGCTTTTTACACAGTTCGCGCGCCTCTATTTTTGGTACCTATGGATTCTGTCATCTGTAATCACGCCATCAAAATTCATCCCAAAGCCAAAATCATAAATATGCCCTTCTTCGTCCTGATAGCACACCATATCAAACGCCACATCTTCCGCCTGCTTTTCTACAGTCTCCATATCGGCCGGCATCTGTATGGGAAGCAGGCCCTCCGGCGTGAACCGCCCGGCAATGACATCCAACACCGCCTGCGGACTGACGCCATATTCCACGAGAAGCGCATCTGTGCAGGGTTCCACTTCAGACATTACCGTGGGATTTTTCAAGGATACTATGGTGACCACCGGTTTATCTCCCATCCGTCTTCTCATCTCTTCCACCAGATCCAGATCCCCCTCATTGGCGGCGCTGTTCCATTTATCCCGATAGCCGCGGTCTGTAAACGCTTCCAACGGATCCCCGCCTGCTATACTGGGCTGTCTCGCGTTCACTGCCTGATAGGGTCTGTACTGCAGGTTGACCGGCACATAGCCGTTTCCGCCCGCCTTCCGGTCCTCCGGGTCATAACCGCGGGAAATCGGCGACTCTATGAAACACAGCGCCGCATCAGCCTCCTCCGGTGTATCCACCACCTTAAAATATGTCGAGGCCGCCTCTTTCCCGGCAGGCACCACTGTGCGATCGCCCGTTGGCGTACTCATAAAGCTCAAATGGGACTTAATGAATCTGTCAGGTATGTAAACCTTAATCCCTTCTTTCAGCGGAAGCACATTCTTTTTATTCTTCAAAAGCGTTACCGATCTCAGCTGGGACTGATAGCCTTTTTCCACAAAAGCCGGACACCCTACGGTATGCAGGGATTCTTCCAGGTTTAGATAAGGATTCTCAAACAACCCCGTCCGGAAAATATTCAAAAGCAGTCGATAAGCAGACCGTCTGAACCGGGCCTCCGCCGCTTCCTCGCCATATTTCCCGCAGAGCATCCGATAGGCATCCAGCACCGGCACCGCATCATTGTTCCCGCCAAACTGGTCCACGCCCGCCTCCAATGCCTTAAAGTGCCTTTCCGCCTCCGGCAGCGTCTCCACGCCCCAGCACTTTCCGGCAAAGGTTTCTTCCTCCTCGCCGATATCATGGGTAATGCCCCAATCCGTACAGACCACACCCTCGTAACCAAGCTCTTCCCGGAGCAGATCCTGGATCAGATATTTGTTAAATGAATTGCCAACGTTTTCCCCATATTTCTGATCCAGATTATACGAGACTGTATAGTAAGGCATTACCGCACTGGCCTTACCTGTCTTTCCATCCAGGGAAAAAGCGCCCTCTGTAAACGGCCGCAGATGCTCCTTATCATTGCCGCCCGGATAAACCGCATATTTGCCATAAGCATAATGCGCATCCCGGCCACCCTCACACGGGCCGCCGCCCGGGAAATGCTTTACCATCGTATTGACACTGTCCTTACCCCAGCCGTTCTCACTGTCCTTCGTTGTCTGAAAACCATCACAGTAGGCTTTCGTCATATCAATCGTCATCTGCGTATGCTCTCCGAAAGTATCCGCAAACCGCAGCCATCTCGGCTCCGTAGCCAGATCGATCTGCGGGGAAAGCGCCGTGGTGATTCCCAGTGCGCGGTACTCCGCGGAAGCGATCTCCCCAAATTCCCTGACCTGCGCAGGATCAAAAGCCGCAGACAATCCGATGCCATTCGCCCACTTGGAGATCGGTTCTCCGGTCACGCCCATGTATTCCGCCGTGGAACCCGCCCCATGCCGCGGGTCTGAACTATTGTTCGCCGGTATGCCAAACCCGGAATTTTCCGCTAATGCCTGCAGTTTATTGTTCCATCGAACTGCCGTCTCCGTGCTCTCCAATTCCATGATCAGCACATGACGTACCTTATCCTTGACAATAAATTCTTTCTGCTGATCCGTCAAATCCCAGGGATCTGCACCGCTTTCCTCATAACTTTTGCCGCCATAAGTCCCACCAAATACAGCCGCCTGAGGCCCCTTGGCCGGAATGATCTGATGAGCGCTGTACAACATCAGGCCGGCAATATCCTCTATGGATAGTCTCTTAGCCAGATCCTTCGCCCGCTCCTCATAGGAAAGCCTCCAATCCTCATAGGGCGCCAGTTCCCCGGTGCCGAGAAAGTCCTTGAAGGCAAAGCCGTCCACCGTCAGGATGCCTACCCTGCTGTCCGCCGCAAGCCCCAGTACCTGGCCTCCTTCATTTTCAATCAAGATGTAGCCGTCCTGTTCTGTTTTTTTCCATTTCTGATCCATGCGTTCCCATCCTCCTTTTTATAGTCTTTTATTTCATTCCTGCATATTCAGCTTTTCCCCACAATCTGCCTTTATTCCCTGTCATCATTCACCCGAATCCCATGTCTCAATCACTGTTTTTATGGTACATACGATCCAGCTTTTCATGATAGGCAATCATTGCAAATATACCTCCTATCACTTCTGTCAAACATAGATATCCTGCAATCAGCCCTCCCCAGAACAGCCCACATACAGAGCATAAAACAAGTCCAGCCCCAAAGAAAATCCACATAAGTCCATGTTTTCGATTATAAGCTTTTACATCTGTAATCTCTGCTCTTTTAGGCGGCTTCTTTCCGGACCAAAACCCAACCGGCTCCCTGCTTCTATACTGGACAATGCCTATTATTATCATAGGCGCTGCGCTCATTAACAGAATCACTATCGAAATCACGTTTTCCGCAGTCATGCTATTCCCCCTTATCTCACATAAATACCTGAAAGACGCATCTTTTCATCATATGTCAGCCGATAAGTAGCGCTCACATTTTCATAAGCGACCGTTATTTCCCCTACTGCAAAATGCATATTGCCCTGTACTACTTCTACCATATATATTGTCCCAAACTGTTTTCGTTCACCCCAATCATCAGATAATGCTCCCTTTGCTTTGTCCATTGTCTCTGCGTTTAACAAAGACTGCATCTGAGGTATCGCACTCTCCTGTAGAGCAACATAATCCCCAGCGTCCAGTAACTCTATTGTTTCTTTCATGGCCGCTTCTACCTGCTCTTGATCAAAACATTCACTCTGCCCGATATCATAACTTTTAGGAAGCATCCAATAGCCATACAATACGAGGAAACCCAATACCACAACGATAGGAAGCACGATCTTCAGCACCTTGTTTCTGGCATATCTCTTCTGCTCTTTAGATGAAATATTTTCATTAAAGCCGTCTGCAATTTCCTTTGCCGTTCCCATCTGCAAAATAATTTCTTCCAGCTGTTCTCCCTGTTTCATCCGCATATCAATATCAGTCATTAACTGCTTTTTAATCTCTTTTTTCTTTTTCCCACCACATTTAATCTTTCTTGCGATAGCATTTACATACTTATTTGCATCCACTGCCTATTCCTCCATTATCTTTGATATCCCATCCGAAATCCGCTTCCAGACAGCCTCTATTTCCTCCAGCGCTTTTTGCCCCGCTTCGGTGATTTCGTAATATTTCCTCGGCACCTGCTTCCCTTCTGCTTCACTCCACTTGCTCACTACCAGCTTGTCATCCTCCAGCCGATAGAGCACCGGATATAATGTGCCATCTTTCAGCGAGAATGTTTCTGCACTCTTTTCTTTCAGTTCCTGGATGATCTGGTAACCGTATTTTGCTTCTGCCTTCAGCAGTCTTAAGACAAGCATGTCTAAGACGCCTTTCTTCATTTGTCTTTCATATTTTTCATTCATGATTTGCCTCATTTACTTTGTATTGCTAAGTATATTATAAAGAACAATATTTTAGTTGTCAATGTTTGACTTGCTTTTCTGCCTCTTAAGGCTTTTCGAGGGTTACTTTTCGAGTTGTTATGCCAATCCAAGACCTTTGTAAAATTTGAATTCAGAGATTTTTACTATTTTATGAGAGCTTCTTTTTACCACAAAAGCAGGATACGGAATACAATAAGGGAAACAGATCATACACTGCTTACTATAAGGAGGAAATACCATGACAGCAAAGAATTTGAAAGAGCAGTGGACGCTGACCATCCTGGGAAAAAACATCTACAACATTCCGGAGACTCCCATCACGACCAGCGTTCCATCCACTGTATATGAAACATTATTGAAACATGAGCTGATGCCAGATCCCTTTTACCGCGATAACGAACTGAACGCCTTAAAGCTTATGGAAAACGACTTTGTCTACGAGACAGATTTCTCCCTCACAGCACAAGACCGCGAGGCAAACCGGCTGTTTCTTCGTTTCGATGGCATAGACACGATTGCAGACATCTATCTGGACGGAGAATTATTAGGACATGCCGATAACATGAATCGTGTCTGGGAATTTGACATCACTGCGGCAGTTATGGATGATACAGAAGATACGGTATATCACCTGAAAGTCGTCCTGCACTCTCCTACCCGTTTTATCAGTGAAGAATACGAGAAATGTCCCATTGGCGGCTCCTCAGACGCCATGCCGGGCTTTCCTCATATCCGTAAAGCTGCCTGCATGTTCGGATGGGACTGGGGCCCCAGGCTTCCCGATGCCGGCCTTTTCCGAGAAGTGACGATTAACGCCGTGACCACCGCCCGTATCGCGCAGGTGTACCTAACGCAGCGGCACAATATCACAGAAAAAACAGTACACGGAAACACCGTGGATGCCGTCCGCCTGACAGCTGATGTGGAGATTGAATGGATGCCGGAAGCTTCCTTAGCGCAGCTCAAAGCGCTTCTCCTTCTGACCACTCCGGACGGATCTGCGACCCTGTCCGCCGAAAGCGCGCCCATCGATGTACTTACCAACTCCGCTCCCTCCGCAGGGTTGACCGGCTTAAACTGCGGACTTCGCTGTAACCATGTCAATGCGGAACTGACGATTGCAAATCCTGAACTCTGGTGGCCCAACGGCTACGGCGCACAGCCTCTGTATGGGGTAAAGGTCCTGCTCGTTCCCGCTTCCGGGGAAAATGAAAGCGCCACTCCTCTGGATATCTGGCAGAAGCGCATAGGCCTGCGCACTGTAACAGTCAACACCGATCCCATGGAGGACGAGGTGTTTGATTCCCATATGACGGATCAGACACCGGATCTGGATGATGGCAACAGCATGATCCTGAACACGGAAGCCAAAAAAGTCTTCGTCACCGACAAAGAAGCCAAAAAACTTCCCGGACGCAATTTTGCCTTCGAGATAAACGGTCTGCAGATTTTCGCCATGGGTGCCGACTACATACCGGAGGATAACATCCTGACCAGGCAGACAAGAGAACGCACCGATATGCTCCTTGCCTCCGCTCAGGAATCCCATTTCAACTGTCTGCGCATCTGGGGCGGCGGTTACTTTATGGACGACTTTTTCTACGATATCTGCGATGAGAG
>CAYUKT010000164.1:0-5849 GCA_964445285.1 uncultured Bacteroides sp.
CTGTGCTGTGAAAGGAGCGAGAGCGGGCTGACGGAGAATTTTCTATCTGTTCAGGTGTCACTCGTGGCTAACGTGTGAAAAGTAACCTTTTCACACCCCGTCACATCCGCCATTACTCCCTTCCCATCCTCCCGTGCAGATGTTATAATGAACACAAGATCAACTGCAAAAGGAGTCCTGCATATGAAAGAAAAACTCTATACTATTCCCCTAAACGATGCCATGAACGCCCACGATGAATGTCCCTTCTGCTTTATTGAGAGAAATGTGGAACAGGACCTGATCGACTTCGTCTTAGGTTCCGGCTCCTCCTATATGGAAAGTGACGTGCGCGAACAGACCGATCATGACGGCTTCTGCCGGGAACACTTTAAGAAAATGTTCGACTATGGCAACACGCTGGGAAATGCCTGGATTCTCAAAACACATTATGCCCAGATGAACCGCGAACTGCATGAACAGATCAAAGCCTTTAAACCCGGCAAAACATCTCTGAAGGATAAATTCAAAAAACAGACCGAACGCCAAAATCCCATCGGCATCTGGATCGCCCAGAAGGAGCAGTCCTGCTATATCTGCAAACGCTATGCAGACACCTACGACCGCTATCTGGACACTTTCTTTGTGATGTATAAGAAAGATCCTGAATTTCGCGACAAGGTCAAAAACAGTAAGGGTTTCTGCCTGCACCACTTCGGCGACCTGTGCGAAGCTGCCGACAGCCGCTTAAATGATAAAGAAAAGGCCGATTTCTACAATCTTGTCTTCCCGTTGATGGAACAGAACATGAATCGCCTGCACGAAGATGTCGCCTGGCTGGTAGAGAAATTTGATTACCGCAACAAAGACGCTGACTGGAAGAACTCCAAGGATGCCATTCAGCGCGGTATGCAAAAACTAAAGGGAGGATATCCGGCGGATCCGCCGTATAAAAAAAGTTAATTTGCTTCGCAAATTAACTTTGCGAGATCTGCTTCGCAGACTCGGATATGCGGTACATTATATTGCGAGATCCGCTTCGCGGACTCGGATATGCGGTACATTATATTGCAAAATCCGCTTCGTGGACTCGACAAAAGGCGGCTGGGTTGCATCATCCTAGCCGCCTTGATTATTTTTGTATCAGGAAATTTCTTCTTACATTGCATCCATGGAACCGTCACTGTCATCATCATCGAAGAACTCTTCCACTTTTTCCTCGACTTTCTCTTCAACCTTCTGTGCCGCTTCCTGCACACCGCCAACAACTTTCTCAGCCGCATCGGTTTTTTCTGCGCTGATGCCTTCCTTGAAATCGTCAGCTTTCTGGAGATCTAAGTCCACATAGTTGCGATCCGCATCTTTGGCCGCGCCGTCCTCATCCAGATCATCATCAAAATTATCGAAGTCATCATCGTCATCAAAATCATCATCCATGAGAGCATCTTTACTCTTAAGATAATAATATGCTCCCGCCGTCACGGCGCCAAGAGCCGCTGTTACCATTAAAAATTTACCTAATTTCTTCGCCATCAGTGTTCTCCTTTCACCGTGTGTTATATCACTATATTAATACTATTTTACGAAAAAGAAAAGGGAATATGTACAAAAAAAGTAAAAAAGTCCGTTCCTTCGGATTTAACTTAACGAAATTCGTTTTGCGGCCTGGACCTTAGTACAAATATATCTACTCAGCCCCATTTTATCAGGCTCCAACCACAATATCTTGTACCTGAAATTTTTCTCTAAACTAGTTTTTCACATAACATTGAATCCTTCAAAAATTTGTGTTATAGTATAAATCGACCAAAAAGGTCAACTTATGTAGGAACGGGGAGAACATGAACGAGAAATTTTTTGATCTAAAGAAAGAAAAACAGGACCGCATGATCAATGCTGCCCTGAAAATATTTTCAATGGGCGGCTACAAACATGCCAGCACAGACGACATTGTAACAGAAGCAGGAATCAGTAAGGGACTTTTATTTCACTATTTCGGAAGTAAGCTTGGACTCTATACTTTTCTCTACGACTACAGCGTCAGATTCATGAAACTGGAACTGACCAGCGGCGTATCTTCCACAACCACTGACTATTTTGAGCTCCGCAAACAGATGGAATTTGCCAAAATGCAGGTTCTTAAGAACTATCCTTATATGCAGATGTTCTTAAACCGCTGCCGCCGCGAGGACATGGGGGAAGCCCTTTCCGCCATTGAACGGCAGCGCAATGTATTATCGGATGTCTATGCCGTATTAAAGAACCAGTCTGACCGTTCTTTGTTTCATGCGGACGTTGACTTTGACAAATTTGATGAGATGTTGGACTACACCATCGATGGCCTGATGGACGCCCGTTTCCGGGACGCTTCCTTCCACCCGGAGATGTTATATGAGGAGACAGCCTCCTATCTGAATATGTTAAAAAAGATTACATATCGAAGATAACAAAAGTCCGGTTTTAGATGACAACATCTAAGACCAGACTTTTTTTAATATACCGATTCCTTCCCGGATCTCTTCCATGGACAACCCGCCGTAGCCCAATATCATAGTGGCCGGCGTGAGAAATCCTTTCTCTCTCACCGCATCCATAGTCTCCCCCAGCCGAAAATCCCCCAGCCGATAGGTCTTTACGCCCTGTACCCGGGCAGTCTCTTCCAGAACCGCTTCGCTCCTTCCCTTTTTATCCGTCAGCAGGATATGCAGGCCCGCATTGCCGCCAGTGACATGGAAGGCTTTTTCCAGAGGGCGGATCTCGTTCAAGAGCAGGTCGTGCTTCGTGCGGTAATGTTTCCGCATCTTGTTCAGATACCGTTCAAAATATCCATCCCTGATAAATTCATTCAAAATGGTCTGGTCGATACGCGACACTGATGAGGAAAAGAAACCGCATTCCCGCCGATATCTTTCCAGAAGCGGATAAGGCAGCACCATGTAGCTGATACGGATCGCCGGCGCGATCGCCTTGGAAAAGGTGCCGATATAGATCACCCGCCCCGCCGTATCCGAAGCCTGCAGGGACGGCAGCGGTTTTCCTTTATAGCGGAATTCACTGTCATAATCGTCCTCGATCAGGTAACGCCCCTCCTGTCCCGCCGCCCACTTTAAAAGTTCCATGCGCCGCCCGATAGGCATGGACACTCCCGTGGGATACTGATGGGAAGGCATCACATAGGCAATCTGCGCATCCGTCTTTCGCAGGCAGTCCACCCGGATCCCCTTCTCATCCACCGGCACCAGCGATACCGGATAGGCGAAAGAACAGAAAATTTTGTACGCCCTCACATAAGTAGGATTTTCCATGGCCACATGAATATGGCGTCCCAAAATCTTTTCCAATAAAAGAAGCAGGAAATCATTCCCTGCTCCGACAATAATCTGTTCCGGCTCACAATTCACCCCGCGGGATCCGTGCAGATAACGGCAGATCGTTGTCCGAAGCTCCGCATCGCCCTGGGGTTCTCCCAGCGCAAACATATGGCTCTTGGCGTCTACCAGAATATTCCTGGTAATCTTCTTCCAAGTCGCATAGGGGAAGAGGCTCATATCGATCACATTCGGGGAAAAATCATAGCGGCAGGCATCTGTCTGTTGCTTTCGTAATTCCACCGGCTGCCCTTCTCCAGGCTTTTCCCCCACAAAGGACAAGGTCTTCAGCTCATACAAATCTTCTAAAGCGCTGACATAGTAGCCTCTCTTGGGACGCGCCACAACATACCCTTCCGCCACCAGCTGTCCATAAGCCATATCAACCGTAGTCCTGGACACCTGCAGATCCTGAGCCAGAAATCTGGCGGAGGGCAGCTTTTCATTCGCCAAAAGCCGTCCTGCCCTGATCTCTTCCCGGATATATTCGTATATCTGCTCGTATAATGTTTTACCGCTCTTAAGGTCTAACTGAATATGAATCGGCAATTCTTTCATCGTTTCAACGACCGTCTATTTTCTGGCCGCATTTTTTTCCTTAATCTTCTTCATCAGCATTTCCTTCACATCCCTGGCCTTATCCTTCATACGAGGGTTGGCACCGGTGGAAGTGAGGATGCCTGTGATCAGGCGGCTGGTTAAATCATACTGTTCAAACCGCATTGCCGTCACCGCGATCAGATAATCCACTGTGGGCTCATCCATACCGCACATAGGGAAATTCTCTGTCTGTCTTGCTGCCAGGAATCCCTCCAGAGCATTTCTTAAGAATTCATCTTCCTCTTCCTGACAGGCTTTCTTCTGCTCTTCATAATCCGGCTGTGTCGTATCCAGATGCTCCGCCTTACCGCGTAACAGCCAGGCAGTCTTTAAGCAGATATATGCTTTCTCGCTGGCCTTGGCCTGTTTGACAATGGCATTGGCCAATGTCAGCTTATAACGCTCCAACGCCTCATCATAAGTATAGGTCTCCTTGGTCTCTTTCTGCGGCTTAAAAGTCGAAGAAATCGCCTTCTGTATATTCTTCGCCTGGGGTGATGTGAGGAACTTAAAAAATCTGCTGAGCGCCGCATACCCACAATACGGGCACATAATGATATCATATTTCAAAAGATCGATCTGCTCGTACCTGGGACGAAGATCCAGATCACTGCCTCCCAGTTTTGCCTTGCCGATCTTGACTGTCCTCGCCTTAAATTCCTTATCACAGATCGGACAGTTAAAGGATTTATCAAAAAGGAAATCCTGCTCCTGTACCACAGGCGCTGCAGGTGCCCCATCAGGCCCTGACTCCGCCTTCTTAGGCGCTTCATACAAATCCATACTCTCTAGATTGCTCAATCCAAACTGCTCTAACCCCGACAATAATCCTGCCATTATTTTATCCTCCCAGCTATAAATAATACATATAAAGATATTGTACCCTAATTCTCCTTTTTCGGCAATACATAAGAACTCTTAAGAGACACAATTCTGTTAAAAACCAGCTCTCCCGGCCTGGAATCCTTGCAATCCACACAGAAAAATCCCTGCCGCACAAACTGGAAGCTCTCATATGCCTCTGCATCCTTCACGGATGGCTCTATCCGGCACTCATTGAGCACCTTGAGGGAATCAGGATTCAGATTCAGGCTGCCATCCTCGTTATAGACACCCTTTTCCTCATCGATAATATTCTCATAGAGCCTGACCTGTGCCTTTATGGACTCCGCTGCCGATACCCAGTGAATGGTCCCCTTGACCTTCCTGCCATCGGGACTGTTGCCGCCCTTGGAAGCCGGATCATAGGTGCAATGCACCACTGTCACCTTGCCGTCCGCATCCTTCTCACAACCCACACATTTCACAAAGTAGGCGCTCATGAGACGGACCTCATTCCCTGGGAACAACCGGAAATATTTCTTCGGCGGTTCCTCCATAAAATCCTCTCTCTCGATATACAGTTCCCTGCTAAAAGGCACCTCGCGCGATCCCAAAGATGCATTCTCCGGATTGTTGACTACGGTGAGCCACTCGGTTTCTCCCTCCGGATAATTGTCTATCACTAATTTGACCGGATCGGTCACTGCCATGATCCTGGGTCGTTTCATCTTCAGATCCTCCCGGATGCAATACTCCAGCATGGAGTACTCCGCCGAAGAATTAGCCTTGGATACACCACACAGATCCACAAACAGCCGAATGGATTCCGGTGTGAATCCTCTTCTTCTGAGTGCGGCGATGGACACCAGCCTGGGGTCGTCCCAGCCATCCACGATACCATCTTCCACCAGTTTTTTGATATATCTCTTTCCAGTGACCACATTGGTCAAATACATTTTAGCAAACTCAATCTGTTTGGGCGGATGGGGATATTCCAACTCTGTCACCACCCAGTTATAGAGCGGTCTGTGATCCTCAAATTCCAGGGTACAGATGGAATGGGTAATCCCCTCGATGGCA
>CAYUKT010000165.1:0-5836 GCA_964445285.1 uncultured Bacteroides sp.
CATACAAGTTCACGATTCGAGGCTCTGAAAGCCTTGAAAAATAAGGAAAGTTAGTTGGATTGATAAACAACTTCCGATTTGTCAATTTCATTATATTTTCTTACATCTGCTTGTATCGCTTTATATCTCCGTAAGAAATCCGGATACTAAGGCATCAAAAATCAGTGTGCTTATATCCCTAAAACTCCATTTCCACTTCCACACACTTATTTCCCGTCAATCCCTCCGTCCGTTTATCCGGCTGACCGGTTCCTGCGAAAAGAATATATTTACTACTATCCCTGACTCGCTCCCCATCCGCATTGACTGCACTGAAAGACTCTCCCGAAATCTTCAACTCAATACTCTGTCTCTCTTTGGGCTTCAGAGAAACTTTAGCAAAGGCACAGAGACTGTGATTGGGCACGGCAAATTCCGACTCCGGATCTTTGACATACACCTGCACCACATCCTTCGTCTCCACACTGCCCCGGTTGACTACCTCCACCTGCAATGTCACATCCCGCGAGACGGTATCCTTTGTCACAATCCGTGCACGCTCCACTGCCGTATCCCCATAGGTCAGTCCATAACCAAAAGGATAAAGGGGTTCCTGTGTCATATATCGATAGGTCCTGCCCTTCATGGAATAGTCTTCAAAATCCGGCATCCCCGCCAATGAACGATAGAAAGTCACCGGCAATTTACCAGAAGGGGAACAGTCCCCAAATAAGATATCCGCCACAGCCTTGCCGCCCCTGGCACCAGGATACCACAACTGCAGTACGGCCGCTGCCTTCTCATCCGCAAGCGACAGATCGATAGCACTGCCCGCCATCAGGCACACCACTACCGGCGTCCCTACCGCAAGCACCGCTTCCATCAGATCAATCTGACACTGCGGCAGGTTAAGGTCTTCTTTGTCGCCGGAAGCATAACTGTTACCGGTATCGCCCTCTTCGCCCTCCAGGGTCTCATTCAATCCCACGCAGAGGATTACCACATCGCTGTGTCTGGCTGCCACGACCGCTTCCGCAATACGGTCATTCTTCCAAGCCAATTCCTCCACACGATCCTTATAGAGGTGTGAACCTTCTGCACATAAAACTCTACCATTATGTCCGACTTTATCCTGTATTCCCTCTAAAATCGTAATATATCTGGAGGAGGTCCCGTGATAATTCCCAATCAATGCCTCCCTGCTGTTGGCGTTAGGCCCTATCACTGCAATAGTTTTTACGTCCTGTATGTCAAGCGGTAAGATGCCGTCATTCTTAAGAAGCACCACCGATTCCTTCGTCATCTGCTCCGCCACTGCCAGATGTTCTTCGCACTCTATTTTATCATAGGGAATCTGGTCATACTCGCTCTCATCAAAGAGTCCCAGCAGATACCGCGCCGTAAAGGCCCTCACAGCCGCTTCCGTAATCTCCTCTTCCGTCACAAGTCCTTCCTGCAATGCCTTAAGCAAATATTGATAAGTCACACCGCAGTTGATATCACAGCCTGATTTTAATGCCAGTGCCGCCGATTCTTCCATGGTATGGGTCACCATATGGTTTTCATGAAAATCTCGAATTGCCCAGCAGTCGGACACATAATGTCCCTTGAAGCCCCAGCCATCTCTCAAAATCTCTTGCATCAGCGTAGGACTTCCACAGCACGGCTCTCCATTGGTCCTGTTATAAGCACCCATCACTGCTTCCACACCGGCCTCCTGCACACAGGCCTTAAACGCCGGCAGATATGTCTCTGCCATATCCTTCTTTGTAGCCACAGCGTTAAACTCGTGGCGCACTGCTTCCGGGCCGGAATGCACTGCAAAATGTTTCGCACAGGCCGCCGATTTTAACAGTTCCTCATCATCACCCTGAAGGCCTTCTACATAGGCCACACCCAGCCTGGATGTCAGATAGGGATCTTCCCCATAGGTTTCCTGTCCTCTGCCCCATCTGGGATCCCGGAAAATATTTACATTGGGGGACCAGAATGTCAGCCCCTTATAAATATCCCTGTCGCCTTCCGCTGAAAAGGCATTATACTTGGCCCTTCCCTCCGTAGCCGACACATCGCCGGCCCTATGTACTAATTCCGAATCAAAAGTGGCAGCCATGCCGATTGCCTGTGGAAAACTGGTCGCCACACCGGCTCTTGCCACGCCGTGCAATGCCTCTCCCCACCAGTTATACGCAGGAACTCCCAATCTCTCAATCGCCGGCGCATCATAGCGCAGCTGGGAAGCCCTCTCCTCCACTGTCATCTGGCGCACTAACTTCTCCGCTCGTTCTCTTGCCCGCGCCCTAGCCCTATCCCGATTAACCATCTTCCCGCTTCCTTTCTATTTCTGCCATCCACTACTGCCACTACTAAACATTACATCAGTACGAAAAGAAATTGCTTTGCAAGTACTTCTCACACTAACCTTTGACCGCACCGGCTGTCAAACCTTCTACGATCTGGTTACTGAACATACAATATACGATTATCGTAGGTATGATCGCGATCACAATCGCCGCAAACATCTGGGAATAGTTCGTATTGTACGGCCCTACGAATTTTGACAGGGAAACCGGTAATGTTTTCTTCGCATCGTCAGAAATAAATACCATCGCCAGAAGCAGCTCGTTCCAGTTGGCCACGAAGGTCATCAGTCCCGTCACGAAAAGTCCCGTCTTGGAAAGCGGCAGGGCAATATGTGTAAAGGATCTGTAGATGGAGCAGCCATCGATGCAGGCCGACTCAAACAACTCGTTTGGCAGACTCTGGAAAAAGCCTGTCATAATAAAAATCGTAATCGGCAGGGACAACGTCAGATAAGGCAGTATCAGACCGACCTGGCTGTTGGTCAGATGCATCTTGGAAAACCTGGTAAATACCGGGATCAAAATACAATGCACCGGAATCATCATGCCCGTCAGGAAATAGGTCATCATGGCACCCGAAAATTTCCATCTCATCCTGCCGATGGCAAAAGCCGCCATGGAACCGATCAGCAGACACAGGATCAGGGTGATCCCACAGACAAGCGCTGAATTTAATGTCGCAGTTCCCAGTTTACCGGCCGTCCAGGCAAAGGTGTAGTTCTCAATCATCAGCCGCTCCGGCAATGCCCAGGGCGAAACAAACAATGTCTTATCATCTTTCAGGGAAACATAGATTACCCACAAAAGAGGCAGTAAGTAGATTACAGCCAGAATGGATAAAAATATGTATATAATCTTGGTAGAAATTTTTGATTTCTTTTTTCTTACTGTTTTATTCATCTTCTGCCGCCTCCTTACATCTCATAATTATCAACTTTGACAAATTTGTTGATGATAAATGTCACGATCAGGCACATGATCAAAAGTATGGTACCGATCGCACTGGCATAGCCGTATTTGAAATACTTAAAACCCTGTTGATAAAGATGGGTTGCCAGCACATCCGTCATATGGTTCGGGCCGCCCTCCGTCATATTAAAGATCAGGTCAAAGAACTTCAGGGAGCCAATAGCGTTTAAGGACATCGCCGTAGCCACCATGGGGCGGATCAAAGGCAGGGTGATATAACGGAATGACTGGGCCTTTGTACAGCCATCAATATAAGATGCCTCGTATAAGGTACCGCTGATTCCAGAAATCTGGGCCATATAGAGCATCATGGACTGACCTACATACTGCCACAAAGACACCGATGCGATCACCCACATGGGAAGGATGATAAATCCCTTGGTATCCATCAACCACAGAGGGCCTTCTATGCCGAACTGTGCCAAGATCTGGTTAATGCCCAGCTTCGGCGTAAAAATGAACATCCACAAAAGTCCCAGAGCTGCCGAAGACAATACGCAGGGCAGATAATAAACATTTTTATAAAAGTCACGGCCCTTTTTGATATTGGTCAGAAGCGCCGCCAGGATCAAGCCTGCGATCAGCTGCGTCACAACTGAGAAAATCAGGAAAAACAGTGAGTTTTTCAGGGCAATCTTCATGGTTCTGTCTATGGTAAACAACTGTCTGTAATTTTCGAATCCAATAAACTTCGGTGCTGTCAGGGCATTATACTCACAAAACGAATAATAGACCGACTGACAGATCGGAATGAATAAAACGAATGTAAATAAGAGAAATGCCGGAGCAACAAAGATGACGATTGCCTTTTTATCCCGTAATAACTTATCCATACACACCTCCAGAATCTTAGAAAAATGCAGGATTGGATTGCTCCAATCCTGCCTAAATGTGTCATACTGCTTTTACTTGTTCCAAACGTTATTCTTATAAAAGTCTTCCAGTGATGCAAGACCCTCCTCGACAGGAGTACCCAGGTAGATGGAAACCATCGTATCATCGAAGAATGCACCAGCCTCTGTGGTTGCCATGGACTCGTTGTAGAAACCGAAAGTGGATTTCGCATTGCCGAATACATCCATTACATATGCAAGCTGTGCGGGAGCCTTGGAAGCATCGTACTCAACTGTGGTTACAGGAATCTTACCGCCAACCTCAGCAGTATATTTCTGTGCTGTGTCGTCCGTAAAGTATTTCATGAAAGCGATAACTGCATCGGGATGAGCTGTCTTAGCGCTCATTGCAAGGCTGTCGGACTTCGCGATAACTCTTCCGTCTGTGCCAGGGAATGCGAACACACCACACTTGCTCTCGAAATCAGGATTAGCGCCGTTGATCTGTGCGATTGCCCAAGAACCCTGAATCAGCATTGCCGCTTCTTCATTATAGAAGTTAGCCGTAGCAACATCATTGGTATCACCAGCTGCTGTAGGCTGGAAGTACTTGGAAATCTCAACCAGTTTATTGGTAGCGTTCACTACATTAGCATCAAGCCAGGAAGCGTTGCCGCTGTCGATCGCTGCAAGGTCTACACCTTCAGAGTCACACAGATAACCTGCTAACATGGATAAGCACCATGCGGTACCTGCGGAGATGGTAAGCGGTGTGTAACCAGCTGCCTGCAGTTTGTCACAAGCATCCAACATTCCCTGCCAGTCTGTAGGCATTGTGCTGATACCAGCTGTCTCAAACATTTCTGTGTTATAGAATACACATGCTGCCGCGATATTCAACGGTACTGCATAAATCTTGCCATCGTAGGTCTGCTGTGAGAAAGCACCCTCACCACCGTTGAAGGTATCTATCCAGCCATCAGCTTTCAGATAATCTGTCAAATCTGCTGCTACACCGGGATCTACATATACATCCAGGTTCGGGCCAGGGCTTACGATAAAGCAGTCAGGTGTCTCGCCTGCCGCAACCAGGGCATTCAGCTTCGGATAATACTCTTCCAGGTTGGTGGTCACTACATTGACATGGTATTTACCTTCATAGTCTTTGTTAAATCTCTCTACAGTATCTCTGTAGCCAATGGAGATAAGGTCTTCCGTTGCATTCAAGTCATCCCAGAACATCCAGGTAATCTCCTCAACACCTTCACTTGCTGCCGGCGCCGCAGCATCTCCTGCTGACGCTGTATCCTGGCTGCCGCCGTTATCAGCAGCCGGTGCCGCAGGTGTATCGCTTCCGCCGCCGCAACCCACTAACATGGAAGCAACCATGGCCGTGCTGAGTAAAACTGATAACACTTTCTTTTTCATGTAAAAACCTCCCTTTGATAAATTTGTGTAATCTGCATTAAAAACTGTATCGCAAAATGCAGTTTTTCGTTACAAACACAGTATACCAGAGGATAATGGTATATTCATTTTAATAATTGCTCTATATATTTCAAAAATTGCTTTTATTACATTTCTTGCTATGATCATTTTGACTTTTTTATACATCTTTCTAAAATATTTTTGGTCATTCTGCCAAAAGCATGCGTTTCTTCCTACATTTTTCATAATATTTTGTATGTTTTA
>CAYUKT010000166.1:0-5780 GCA_964445285.1 uncultured Bacteroides sp.
TTATAAAACTGCGATGCATAATGAAATCTATGAATAAGCGCCGCTTGATTATTCATCTGTTTGACGGCATTGGTTCTCCTGGTCACAAAATCATCCAGCTTAACCATGTATTCCTTCTCTGTAATTTCCCCGGAAGCCACCAGCGTCAATCCCTTCTCCCAACTTGCCGTAAGCCTTGGATCTAAAAGCGGCCTGATAGCACCCGCCACCACCTCATATATCATTTCTCCCAGAAGTGTCGGCGTGATAATCTGTGTCTTCTTATTCAGATCAAGATATTTAATATGCACCAGTTTCTTTAAAATTTCCGCCCGGGTAGCAGATGTACCAATGCCGCTGCCCTTAATCTGTGCCCGCAGTTCCTCATCTTCGATAAACTGTCCGGCATTTTCCATAGCCAGAATCATACTGCCCGAATTATAACGCTTAGGCGGCGAAGTTTCGCCCTCTTTCTTACTAAGTTCTCCTGCCGTAAGGGTCATCCCTTTTTTGAGAGCACTAAGCGCTTCCATAAACGAAGCGTCACAAGCTTCCTCTTTCAACTCCTCTTTCTTCTCCTCTTCAGTATACTCCTCTGTCTTCTTTCTGGCAAAAGAATTCTGTGACACTTTGAGGTACCCCTGTTCCACCAGCACTTTGAAACCGGAGGTAAAAGTCTCTCCCTTCATCTTCACACCCAGATTAATCTTCTGATAGACTGCCGCCGGATAAAAGATGCTCAAAAACCGTCTGACAATAATCTCATAAACCTTAGCCGAAGCCGGATGCAGACTGTTCAAGCTGCCAAATCCCTGTCCGGTGGGAATGATTGCATAATGATCCGTAATCTGTTTATCATTAACATACCGCGTTTTTTCCAAACCGCGATAACTGCCCTTTTCCAACATCTCAGCAGCATATTCCGCCGCTGCATGATAATTCTTAAGTCCGCCGATATTCTTCTGAATCTCCTTTGCCACTGCCGTGGAGAGGACTCTGGCATCCGTACGGGGGTAGGTTGTCAGTTTTTTCTCATAGAGCTCCTGGGCGATCCGCAGCGTCTCGTCCGGGCTGATCTTAAAAAGCCGGGAGCAGTCGTTTTGCAGTTCCGCCAAGTTATATAGAAGAGGAGGATTCTTGGTCTCCTTCTTTTTTTCAATTTTCTCAATCACCGGTTCCTGCTTTGGCTCTTCCAACAGGAAACGGATAAAGGCATCCGCCTCTTCCTCTTTCAGGAATCCGTTATCCTTGTATATCTGCGGCGACTGGTAATACTTAGAGCCTTCCACCGCTTTCCATTCAAAGCTGCATCCATGCCCTTCTATGTCAATCTGTAAGAGTATCCTATAAAAGGGTATCTTTACAAAATCCCGGATTTCCCGTTCTCTGTTCACCACCATACCGAGCACACAGGTCATAACACGCCCAACAGAGACCACCGCCTTATCCGCCTTAAGATAATTTTTGATCGGGTAACTGTACTTTAATGTCAGCGCCCTGGAGAAGTTGATTCCCATCAGATAATCTTCTTTGGCCCGCAGATAAGCGGCGCTTGAGAGATTATCATAAGCGGAAAGATCCTTGGCCTCCCGGATGCCCCGCAATATCTCTTCTTCGGTCTGGGAATCAATCCATACGCGCTTCCTGACCTTACCTTCCACCCCGGCCTGCTGTTCCACCAAACGGTAAATATACTCACCTTCCCGCCCGGAGTCAGTGCAGACATATATCGTCTCCACATCTTCCCTGTTCAGGAGACCGCTTACAATCCCAAACTGTTTCTTAACACCTTCAATAACCTCATACTTAAATTCTTCCGGTATAAAAGGAATGGTATCCAAAGACCAGCGTTTATACTTCTCATCGTAGACTTCCGGGTAGCTCATGGTCACCAGATGCCCCACACACCAGGTCACCACCGCTTCATTGGACTCCATATAGCCGTCTTTATTTTTCATATCATATTTTAATGCTTTGGCAAATTCCCTCGCCACACTGGGTTTCTCAGCAATAAACAAACTCTTTCCCATAACTTCCTCACATACCGCCTGGCAGTTTTGCCACCGCACCCACTGTCACCATACCACCCTAAAGATCTGAAATCTGTACCAGTTTCAGATTCGTCTTAATCTTGGCTTCCAGATTCAGTTTCTCATCAAAGCGGAACGCCGTATACATATAGACATAATCCGGGCTGATCTTTGCCTTCCTGGCATAGAGGAGCAGATTTTCATAGTCCTCATAAGTCATGGGCTTCTCCCAATTACACAGGCCCACCATTGTATGCCCTTCTTCATCCTGTGCCACAATATCCAGAGAACCAGCCTTACCGATCCACTCCCCGATATCGTCCAGAAGAATGGGCAGCCTGTGCCTTTCATTCAGCATGGCAAGATGCTGTCTGCAGATCTGTTTGAAATATCCCGACACATAATGTCTAAAATCCCGCATAATATAGTGGTTATAAAATTCTCCCACGGAAAGCGTCTGCAGATCGCTCATATGGGGATACATATAGGTATAATAAAAATCCACAAAAGGATGACTGATCCTGTAGATTCCCTTCTGCACATTCTCCTTGCCAGCCGTATCATAAGAAAAGACCTTCTCCACCAATTCCAGTTCAATCAGGTTTTTCAGATACACACTGATCTTTGCCCGTGAAAACTCCGTGTGCAGATAGAGATCATTTAATTTATGGTTGCCGGCCGCAATGGAAGCAATGATCGTATTGTAGACCGCCGGCTCCCGCAACTGTTCCGTGAGAATCCGCTCCCCTTCCTCAAACAGGAGGCTGTCCGGATCTAAAATATTGCGGCAGATATTCTGCTGAATCGTCAGTCGGTCATCGAACTGGTTCCACAAACCGGGAATCCCGCCGAGGATTGCATAGGCTTCCACACACTCTTCAATCCGAAAATTAGGAAAACGTTCCACAATGTCCGCAAAGGACATTTCCTTAATCTTCAGAAGACCCGACAACTCATATGCCGCCTCACCGATGCGCGTGATCATACTGTTTTCAATCCAGCCGATGGAGGAACTGCAAAGGAGCACCATCACATCGTCCTTGTTCCATTGACTGTGTACAAACGCCACCAGTTCCTTCATAAAACTGTCGCTGGCCCTGACAATATTCTGAAACTCGTCAATGACAATCACTTTCTTACCGTTTATACGGTGGGATATCTTCGCAAAGATATCATGAAAAGTTGGGAATTTATCTACAACATAACCGTCATGGGCCATCTGCCGTCCCCACTGATAGGTCTGTTCTCTCTCGGAACAGGCCCTGGCCAGATAATAATAGTGAGGTCTGTCCTTCATAAATTCCTTCACAAGCGCTGTTTTTCCGATATTCTTTTGTCCATAAACGATCAGGATCTGACTGCCTTCCCGGTCATAACAGTTGATCAGATAATTCAGTTCGGTTACTCTGCCCAATAACATAAATTGCCTCACACATCCGCCGCTATATTTGCCAACAATTTTTCAATACGCTCCGCCGGCATCGGTTTACCCAGATAGAATCCCTGTATGATGTCACAGGAAATCTCATTGAGATATCGGAACTGTTCTTCTGTCTCCACCCCTTCTGCTATGGTCTCAAATCCCAGTTTTTTGACCATATAAATGATGGATTCCGTGATAATCCTTGTATTTTCATCTGTGATCACCGTATCAATAAAAGACTTATCAATCTTCAACGTATCGATTGGCAGCCCTTTCAGATAAGACAGGGATGAGAACCCTGTACCAAAATCATCCAGAGATATCTTAATCCCGATATCCCTCAAGATGGCGAGCCGTTCTGTGATCTCTTCAAAGTCATCTATCAAAATCGATTCCGTAATCTCCAGTTCTATCTCATAGGGCGAGATTTCGTATTTCTCCAGAATCTGCAAAAGTTTGTCAATAAAATCCGGCTGCTTATACTGAATCGCCGATATATTGATGGACATGATCAGTGGATAATGATATTTGCGTCTCCACTCCGCATAGGCTTTCAAGCTCTCCTCTATCACCCATGTACCTATGGGTACGATGGTGCCGTTCTTTTCTGCAATGGGGATAAAAACCGCCGGACTGATCATATCGCCGGTATCATCCCGCCAGCGGATCAGCGCCTCCACCCCGCGCAGTCCCCTGTCCGTAGTGCGAAACTGGGGCTGAAAATGCATAATAAAATTCTGGGAAAACACCGCTTCTTTCAGCTTATTCTCTATGGTCACATTCTGCAGGAAATCATTCAGGATGGCACCATCAAAGTACTGGATCTTATCTTTCCCCATACTCTTTGCCTTAAACATGACAATCTCCGCACAGTTGATCAGTTCCAGCGTATTGGAAGCCGCCTCCGGATACTCGGCCACTCCCACACTCACCGTTATGGAAATTTCCTGTCCGCCGGTCAATTTAAAGGGCGTTTTTAACCTCTCCTTAATAGTCTGATAAATCGTCTCCACGCTTCTGGCCCCGTAAGGACTATAAATCCCGATACAATAGATATCACTGTTAAAATGCGATATCACCACGTTATCCCCCATCAGGTCGATCAGGTATTGTCCAAACAGCTGGACCAGTTCATCCCCCACGATGATGCCCATGCCATCATTAATCCTGCGGAAATCATCCACATCCAGAAACATCACCGCCACGGTCTCATTCTCTTCCTCCGCACGGCGCACAAACTCTCCCAAAAGCCTCACAAAATAATTGCGGTTATAGAGCCCCGTGAGAATATCATAATAAGCCATATAAGTCAGTTCATCATTCTGCGCATTGAACTTTGTAACATCCTTAAAGCGGATGATCTTATCCGTAGGCTGTCCATTGTCATCGTAGACAATATTCACTTCCACCTCAATACACAGACGGCTGTCTTTCAGCCTGATCTCGATAGACTGACTCTTCATCCCCTGTTTTTCGATGAATAGTACTTCCCGAAGGGGAATCATATACTTATCCTCCACACAGTCGTACAGTTTCATCAGATCTTTCGTATCCTGAATCGCAAAGTCAAAGAAATGATCCCAGTTCGCTATGGTCTGAAGCTGCTTCTCCTCATAGTTATAATACAAAAAAGCACTGTTAGATGTCTCACAGATCAGCCGCAGCATCTTCTCTTCCCTTCGCAGCTTCTTGTTGATCGCACTTAAGAGATCCAACTGATATTCTAATTTATCCATACCTATACCTACCCCTATATCCTGCCGCCGATATCCCTTTTTCCGGACGACAGTCCCCTGTCTTTATCCTATGTTTCCTGTTGCCTATAACACCCTGTTTTATTCTGTTATTTCTTCGTAATAAATCCCTTCGCTTTCAATGTCTCCGCGCATAACACAGCACCCCCTGCAGCGCCGCGCACCGTATTGTGGGAAAGTCCCACAAACTTCCAGTCGTAGACACTATCCTCCCGGATCCGTCCTATACTGATGCCCATGCCGTTCTCATAATCCACATCCAGTTTCACCTGCGGACGATCATCCTCATCCATCACACGGATAAACTGCTTCGGCGCACTGGGCAGATTCAATTCCTGCGGCAGTCCTTTGAAGTTGACCAGTTTCTCCACCAGCTGCTCCTTCGTGGGTTTCTTCTTAAATTTCACAAACACGGCTGCCGTGTGACCGTTTAACACCGGTATCCGGATACATTGACAGGTGATCACCGGACTTACAGCCGGCACGATCTGTCCGTTCTCCACCTTGCCCCACAGACGTAATGGATCTTTTTCACTCTTCTCTTCCTCACCGCCGATGTAGGGCATCACATTCTCCACCATCTCCGGCCAGTCC
>CAYUKT010000167.1:0-5774 GCA_964445285.1 uncultured Bacteroides sp.
TTCCAGATTGCGGTCAAAATAGCGGACGATCTCGTCCCCGGTCACCTTGCTGACCACCTTTGCCGCATCCTGATTGTCCAGCTTGGTCTTGGTCTGTCCTTCGAACCGGGGATCTGGGTGTTTGATGGAGATAACTGCCGTCATCCCGTTTCTCACGTCTGCACCGGTGAAGTTCACATCTTTTTCCTTAAGGATGTTCAATCCCCTGGCGTAAGTGTTGATCACGTTTGTGAACATGGTCTTAAAACCGGTCAGATGCGTACCGCCCTCAGCATTATAAATATTGTTACAAAATCCCAGTACGTTCTCATGAAATTCATTCACATACTGAAAAGCACATTCTACGGTGATGCCTTCCGATTCCCCCTTAAAATAAATGACATCATGAATGTTCTCCTTGCTCTTATTCATATCTTTGATGAATCCCACAATGCCTTCCGGTTCATGGTATTCAATATGTTCCACTTCCGCACCGCGCTTGTCTTCATAGATAATGGTCAATTCCGGATTTAAATAAGCCGTCTCATGCAGTCTGCTCTTAACGTCATCCTCCTTGAAACGGGTCTTGTCAAAAATGGTATCATCCGGCAGGAAGTTAATGGTGGTGCCGGATTCCCTGGTCTTTCCCACCACCGGAAGAAGCCCATCCTTTAATTCCAGGGTGGGGATACCGCGTTCATAATGATCCTCATAGATGGCGCCGCCGGTCTTGACGGTCACGTGCAGATAAGTGGAAAGCGCATTGACCACGGAAGACCCCACGCCGTGCAGGCCGCCGCTTGTCTTATAGGCATCATTGTCAAACTTACCGCCTGCGTGCAGTGTGGTGAATACCAGCCGTTCTGCGCTGATACCCTTCTCGTGCATCCCCACAGGGATGCCGCGCCCGTTGTCCGCTACCGTGGCGGAACCATCCGCTTCCAGCGTCACCCAGATTGTGGTACAGTACCCCGCCAGATGCTCGTCCACCGCATTGTCCATAATCTCATAAATCAGATGGTTGAGTCCCTTGGTGGACACACTTCCGATATACATGCCGGGCCTCACCCGGACCGCTTCCAAACCTTCCAATACCGTAATGCTGGAAGCGTCATATGTATTTGCCTTAGCCATATTTCCTCCTGCCGCCCGCCTGGCGGCAAATCTATATTTTAACCTGTTTCTGTGGTCTATCCTCCAGAGCCGAAAATATCACCCATAAATTTTACCATATATTTAGCGTTATTGCAAAGTATAAATACTAGATAGAGTGGTTAAATCTACATTAGGTCGTGTTTCGTACCTACAACAATACGTTATACCTATCCAGGCGTCACCTCATATAAGTACTCTCTGCCCCTCTTCCCAATCCATCTCACAACCCCCATTTCTTTTAAAAGAGGCACCACACTGGAGGCCAGGTCCCGATGGATCCCAGCGGCCCTGGCAAATTCCTTGATCGTGAAAGGTTCCTCCAGTTCATAGGGAATTACCTGCATAAAGTCCTCAACCCGCTCAATCAATATCTCATCAAACAGCTCCAGCGGCATTCTGTCATAGCGGGAAGATCCTCTTTTACGGTTTTTGCTCCAGCCGTTCAAAAGCCGGTACTCATCCATATCCACCAGTGGAAAGGCAAAGGACAGATTCGGATTCTTTAAAAATGCCCTGATTTTATAAAGTTCAGGAAAGGCATGATAGATGGTGCCGGTGATGGGGGATTTATGTTTCGGGGAAAGTTCACCGGTGGTCTCGTCCATCCAGATCACCCACTTCACATGGGGAATGGGAAACACCACCGTGACCGGATATAAGGGTAAAAAAGCCTCCAATTTGGGCCGCAGCCTGTTAAAATTGCCGTTCTGTATCTCAATGATACGTTTTCCGGTGTATATATCTGCAATATATCCCTCGATCGGCACTTCATGATAATCCATATCAGGTTCATAATAGAGTTTCATGACCGCGTGGACAGTCTTCTCCTGCAATGTACCGAATCCGTGAGGATCATGCTGCTTTAACAATACTTTTAACTTTGCATTTTCAAAAGCTGTCTTATCCATGTCAAACAGTATACCAGATATGATTTAATCGAACAAGTGTTTTCTCAATAATACATGAGATGATTTACACGATTATTTTTTTATAGTATAATTAATATAGTTATGTTTTCACAAACCAGCATGGAACTTGAACATTTGAAAAAGGATGAATGATATGAACCGCTATATGAAACGCTTTTGGGGCGATGCCAAAAACATTTTATCAGGCAATATCAAGATTACCAGCCGGCTGAAATTTACGGCCATCATCTTTTCCGTGACAATGGTTCATCTTTTTCTAACTATTATTTTCGGTTGTTTGCGGGTTACGCCGCTTTTTTTCTTTAATATCCTCAGCGTAAGTACCTATGTGCTTTGCTTTTTTATGGTTCGCAAGGATATCTTTCTGCCGGTGTATTATATTACATACCTGGAAATCATACTACATTCCCTGATCGCCACACTCTGTCTTGGCTGGCAGTATGGATTTGCACAGTATATCATTGCGATCACTCCGGTGGGATATTATATCTGTTATACCATGAACATTAAACGGCACAAGATGCTGATTGCCACGATTTCTGCTTTTGTGGCGGTGTTCGTTTTTTTGTCCTGCAAGATGTTCTCCTTTTACTGGCAGCCATGGTATACACTGGAAGGACAGTTCTGGGAAATCGGATTGTATATCTTTAACGCCATATGTTCTTTCCTGTTTCTGATCGTCTTTTCGCTGGTATTTGTCTTTGAGATCAAATTGACGAGCAGCCAGCTGAAACATCAAAATGCGGTTTTAGAAAAGCTCGCCAGCACAGACCCGCTGACAGGACTCTATAACCGCAGAAGCATGGATGTCTTTCTAAACCAGGCAATGGAATCTTCTGCCAGCTTTACGCTTGTGATGTGTGATATTGATGATTTTAAGAAGATCAATGATACCTATGGGCATGATTTTGGAGATGTGGTTCTGAAGGGAATCGCCAAGATCGTGACAACCCAGGTCAAAGAACACGGCTATGTGTGCCGCTGGGGCGGAGAAGAAATCCTGATCCTGATCAACAACGCTTCTCTGGAAGCCGCCTACCGTATCTCAGAGAGAATCCGCCGCAAGGTGGCCAATGAAGTATTTGCGTGTAATTCCCAATTGATACATTGCAGCATGACACTCGGCATTGCTGCCCATAATAAAAAAGATACCGTGGATGAGACCATAACCCAGGCGGATTACAATCTCTACCGCGGTAAGCGCAGCGGTAAAAACACCGTTGTTTTATAGACTTTTGGAGTGGCGGTCTCCGTGCAGGATCCTTTCTCTGTCAGAAGGATTTATGGACGTGAGCCTGCCGCTTTTATCGTAATAAGTAAGAAGTGTGGAGTTCTTGGCAATAGTACGCTTTCCATTATCTGTCAAAAGACTGAGTACCTGTTCCAGATTGCCGGAGCGCAGATATTTTTGAATCTCCGTATCTCGATTCCCTTCATTGACTGAATTGGACAATCCAACCAAGTCAGTCAATTTATCTGTTTCCAACACATTTCTATCTGCAGCGGACGCTTGTTCACCTGTGGTATTATCCTCTTTCGGGGCTGTTTCTCTTTTCAGGGCATAATATTCCTCCGTATAACGCTCGGCTTCCTCCGGTGTTACATCGATGGACGATACTTCCTTTGGCGAATCATTCCAAATCCGGTAAAGAATATCTTTTACATATTGTGTCAATTTGCGCAGAGTATCCTTGACGGAATCCCACAGTGCACTCCCGGAAGCAGTATCGGCAGGCGAAGCGGTTGTCTGTTTATCTTCTTTGGAAGCAAGTTTGGCGCCGGAAGCGGACAATTCCAGTTTTACACCGCTCTTCTCCCGCAGACTGCTTTCCTTTGTCTTTTCATGTAGTTTTTTGTCTTCACCCTTCTCTTCCTTGTTGGGAGAAAAATCTTCCTTCTTCTGGTGGTCGAGGCTGAATTTTTCACTGTCTCCCGACACCTGGGTGGGCTTTTGACGGCTGTAATCGTAACTGGGATGATCCTGATCGCCTACTCTGTATATCATGCTCTCCTACCTGTTATTTCTGGTTGATATAATTAACAAGTCCCTCCGCCGCAATAATCTTCTGCATAAACTCCGGGAAAGCCTGGCCCTGATAGGTGGTGTTCTTCGTCAGATCTGTGATCACACCTGTATCAAAATTGACTTCCACTTCATCGCCGGCCTCGATGGCTTTGGCTGCCTCCGGACATTCCACAATGGGAAGGCCGATATTGATGGCATTGCGGTAAAAAATCCTGGCAAAGGTCTCCGCGATCACACAGCTGACGCCGGCCGCCTTAATGGCAATGGGCGCGTGTTCCCTGGAGGAACCACATCCGAAGTTCTTGGTTGCCACAATGATATCCCCCTCATGTACTTTATGGATAAATTCCTTATCAATATCTTCCATACAGTGGGCGGCCAGTTCCGCCGGATCGGAAGAATTGAGATAACGTGCGGGGATGATCACATCCGTGTCTACATTGTCACCATATTTAAAAACAAGTCCTTTTGCTGCTTTCATGCCTGTCATTCCTTTCTCTATCATGTTTCATCTTGGTCTTATGATATTATAACTTCTGTTGATTATTATTTTACCGATCTTTATATCCTATCTTCTATGATCCGAAAGGATATCTTATATCAGTCCAATTGGCAGGGACAGGAAATCTTACCTGTTACCGCACTGGCTGCCGCCACCGCCGGGCTGGCCAGATAAATCTCCGAATCCACATGTCCCATACGCCCCACAAAATTACGGTTGGTGGTGGATACACAGCGCTCCCCTTCCGCCAAAATACCCATATAACCGCCGAGGCAGGGACCACAGGTAGGGGTACTGACAATGGCGCCGGCCTCAACAAAGGTCTTTAACAGTCCCTCTTCCATGGCCTGTAAATAAATCGCCTGTGTGGCCGGAATCACGATACAGCGCATCCCCTCCGCCACATGTCTGCCGGCTAAGACGCTGGCTGCAATCCGCAGATCGTTAAGACGACCGTTGGTGCAGGAACCGATCACCACCTGGTCGATGCGGATCTCTTCCTTGATCTCATCAATGGTCCTGGTATTCTCAGGCAGATGGGGAAATGCCACCGTGGGCCGTAAAGCGCTCAGGTCGATGGTATATTCTTCATCATAGACCGCGTCTTCATCTGCCTCGTAAATCTTGTATTCTCTTGTACTGTGCTCTTTCATATAGGCGATGGCAAGTTCATCCACCGGGAAAATACCGTTCTTACCGCCGGCTTCGATGGCCATGTTGGCAATGGTAAACCGGTCATCCATGGTCAGATTGGCAATCCCGCTTCCCGTAAACTCCATGGACTTATATAATGCGCCATCCACACCGATCATACCGATGATATGTAAGATCACATCCTTACCGCTGACCCATTTGTCCGGCTTGCCCACAAGATTAAATTTGATGGCGGAAGGCACCTTGAACCAGGCTTTGCCGGTAGCCATTCCGGCTGCCATATCCGTGCTGCCCACGCCCGTGGAAAAAGCGCCCAGCGCACCGTAAGTACAGGTATGGGAATCTGCACCAATGATGACGTCCCCTGCCACAGTCAGTCCTTTCTCCGGCAAGAGGGCATGTTCGATTCCCATCTGCCCCACCTCAAAATAATTGGTGATCTCGTTTTTGCGGGCAAATTCCCTCACACATTTGCAATGTTGTGCCGATTTGATATCCTTGTTCGGCACAAAATGATCCGGCACCAGGG
>CAYUKT010000168.1:0-5764 GCA_964445285.1 uncultured Bacteroides sp.
CGGGAGGGATAAATCCATGATAATTTCAAATCATAATACGAAAGCAAAGTATGATGCGTTTCGGGCGGCAAAGAAACCGGACATAAAAACAGGCGGTGCCATGTAGAAATGTTATGCTTTTGAAAGGGAGGTTATCATGGATTTTTTCAGTATACTTACGATGTTAGGCGGGCTTGCGCTCTTTTTATATGGGATGCATTTGTTGGGGGAAGGGCTTTCTAAAGCAAGCGGCGGCAGGATGGAGCAGATTCTGGAGAAGTTGACTTCCGGCAGGATACGGGCTGTGCTTCTGGGCGCCGCCGTCACGGCAGTGATTCAGTCATCCTCTGCCACTACGGTGATGGTGGTGGGATTCGTTAATTCAGGTATCATGAAATTGTCCAGCGCCATCGGTATCATTATGGGCGCTAATATCGGTACCACGGTGACATCCTGGCTTCTGAGTCTGAGCGGTATTGAAAACGGGAATTTTTGGGTACAAATGTTAAAACCGTCTTCCTTTTCTCCAATCCTTGCCATCATCGGCGTGATGATCCTGTTATTTTCCAAAAGAGACAGCAGACGTAACGTTGCCATGATCTTTGTGGGTTTTGCAATATTGATGTTCGGTATGGATACTATGTCAGGGGCAGTGAAACCCCTTGCCGATGTGCCAGAGTTTGTCAATCTTCTGCTGATGTTTCGCAATCCTTTTCTGGGAATCCTGGCAGGCACGGTCTTAACGGCGATTTTGCAATCTTCCTCGGCTTCTGTGGGGATTCTGCAGGCGCTGTGCGCCACCGGGGCAGTTTCTTACGGGACGGCTTTTCCCATTATTCTGGGGCAGAATATCGGTACCTGTGTGACGGCTTTATTATCATCGGTGGGTACATCCAAGAACGCCAGGCGGGCGGCGATCGTTCATCTGTATTTTAATCTGATCGGTACGATAGCTTTTATGGCAGTGTTTTATGGGCTGCATGGAATAATCCGTTTTCCGTTCATAGATACGGCGGCAGCGCCTTACGGAATTGCCATTGCGCACAGCGCTTTTAATATCTTTGCTACCTGTCTGCTTCTGCCTTTCTCGGATATATTGGAGAAACTGGCTTATCTGACGATCAAGGAAGATGCCGCAGAGCATACGGCGGTGCGGTACGTGGAGGAGGACATTAGGACATTGGATGTCCGTTTCATGAACAATCCTGCTGTAGCCATGGAGCAATGCAGGAAGGTGACAGCTCATATGGCGGATGCAGCGGCAGGCGCCTGCAGGCGGGCGGTCGGACTGCTGCGCAGTTACACCGCGGAAGAGGTGAACGGGGTTCGGCAGATGGAAGAGGATGTGGATCGTTATGAGGATGTGCTGGGTACTTATCTGCTTAAGCTGAGCGGGCGAGAATTGTCAGAGCGGGACAGCCGGACACTGACCCTGTATTTGCACAGCATTGGGGATTTGGAGAGAATTTCTGATCATGCAGTGAGTATTGCAGCCGCCTATCAGGAAATGGAAGAGAAGAAGATGACCTTTTCCCATAAGGCGCAGGAAGAATTGACTGTTTTTTCGGGAGCCATAGAGAGGATTCTGGCTCTGTCCATGGAAGTCTTTGTCAAGGAGGAAGGGGCTTATGTCTATGAAGTGGAAGCGTTGCAGTTTTTGGTTGAAAGGCTGGCGGCCGAGGTTCGGAAACGCCATATCAAACGGCTCAGAAAGGGCAAATGCACGATAGAACTGGGATTTTTGCTCTCTGATATCGTGACGGCATATGAGCGGATCGCGGCGCATTGTGTCCACATAGCGGTGCGCATGGTACAGGTGCAGGAAGATTCCCTGGAGATGCACGGATACAGCGAAGAATTGGAAGAGAGGGACAGAGAGAGGATACATTTGTTGTATGAAGGGCTGGTGCAGGAATTTTCACTGCCATAAACTGCAGGATTTATTTCAGGGGCTGTTTTCAGGAGTGGCTTGTTTTTTGTGGGACAGAGGGATATGATAGAGAGAGGCTTTCCGGAGAAAAGGATATGATAACGGAAGGCCAAAAGCAAAATCTATATATTGGCGCAGAAAACGGCGCAGAAATGAGGTAAAGATGAAGATAGCAGTTACTTACGAAAATGGAAATGTATTTCCGCATTTTGGACGGACACAGCAGTTTAAGGTTTATGAGATCGCGGGTGGAAAAGTTGCAGATGCACAAGTGATGGATACAGCCGGAAAGGGGCATGGCGCCCTGGCAGGGTTACTCTCCGGGTGGGGTGTGGACACTTTGATCTGCGGCGGGATCGGCGCGGGTGCGCAGTCTGCCTTGACGGAAGCGGGCATTCGGTTTTATGGAGGGGTGGCCGGGAGCGCGGATGAGGCGGTAGATGCCCTGCTTGCGGGAACGCTCTCTTATAGTCCGGAGGTACATTGCGATCATACGGGACACGAGCATCATGGAGAAGGTCATCAGTGCGGGGATGACAGGCACGGGTGTCCTGGAAGTGAGAGATTCTGACGGCTGATGTAGATAAGCGGTATGGGAAAATGTGAGATGCAGACTGGTGGGGTTGAGATACTATGCGTATGATTTATATCGTGGAAGATGATCGGAATATCAGTGAGATTGAGAGTTTTTCGCTGAAAAACAGCGGTTATGAAACTGCTGTGTTCGAGACGGCAGGGGAGTTCTATGAGGCGCTTGCCGGGCAGGTTCCCAGTCTGGTCTTGTTAGATGTGATGCTGCCGGATGAGGATGGGCTTCATATTGTGGAAAAACTGCGTAAAGACCAGCGGACACAGAAGGTTCCGATCATCATGGTGACGGCCAGAGGAACGGAGATGGATAAGGTCAAAGGGCTGGATTTTGGGGCCGATGATTATGTCACCAAGCCATTTGGTGTGATGGAACTGATCTCCAGAGTGAAAGCCCTGCTTCGCAGGAGCGGGGAGGGCAGGGAAGACAAACAGTTGAAGATTGGGGATATGCTTTTGGATGACGAACGGCATGCAGTGTATGTGAACGGCGCTTCGTGCGAACTGACCCACAAAGAGTATGAACTTTTGAAGATGCTTATGCTGCGGGCTGGAATTGTGATCGGGAGAGCGGAAATCCTGGACCAGGTATGGGGAACGGATTTTCAGGGAGAGTCAAGAACCTTGGATATGCATATCAAAACGCTCCGTCAGAAGCTGGGAGAGGCCGGTGGTATGATCAGGACAGTCCGCAATGTGGGGTATATTCTGGATAATGGGAGGGGATAGATCCCCTGATGTGGAGGAGACGGTTGAAGAAAAAGATAAATAGACAACTGATAGGAATATCTTTTGCGGCAGTCGCTATTACACTTGTTTTGATGACGGCTGCTTTTTATCGTATTTTCCGGGTGCAGGTGCTGGATGATCTGAAGATTTATGCCCAGATGATATCTGAGAGCGACATTCTGGATAAGGCATGGCAGGAGGAGTATGGTACCGCTTTTGGCTTGGTGCGTACTACGGTCATAGCACCGGATGGGAAAGTGCTCTATGATTCCAATGTGAATGCAAGGCAGATGGATAATCATTTGGAGCGGCCGGAAATCCAGGCGGCATTTGCTTATGGAGAAGGGCAGTCCATCCGCCAGTCTTCTACCATGAACAGAAACACTTTTTATTATACGCTGCGGCTTGCGGACGGCAATGTACTGCGGGTGTCCAGGGAGGCACATAGTATCTGGAGTATACTGTATCGCTCCATACCGCTTCTGACAGTCGCGCTCTGTGCCCTTCTGGTCATATGCATGATATTGTCCCATTATCTGACCCAGTCCCTGGTGTCACCGATTGAATGTATGGTGGAGGATATCAGTCATATAGAAGAGGATAAAGTGTATGAGGAGCTTCTGCCCTTTGCCAGAACCATTCGCAGACAGCATGAGGAAATCCTTGGAAACGCCAGTATGCGGCAGGAATTTACAGCCAACGTATCCCATGAGTTAAAAACGCCTCTGGCGGCAATCTCAGGGTATTCGGAACTGATCGAGAACGGGATGGCATCCGGAGAGGATGCGGTGCGGTTTGCGGCCGGTATCCGGCAGAGTGCGAACCGGCTTTTGACATTGATCAACGATACAATCCGTCTGTCGGAATTGGATGCTCCTTCCCAGGAAATCTGTTTTGAGGAGTTGGATTTATATGGGATTGCAAGAGAAAGCGTGGAAATGCTGCAGATTCGAGCTGAAGAGCGGAATGTGCATCTGACTTTAGAGGGAAGCGGCGGTAAGATTTTAGGAGACCGGCAGATGATGGAAGAACTGATCTACAATCTCTGTGATAATGCGATGAGCTATAATGTGGCCGGCGGCAGTGTTGTGGTCAGTGTGGAACAGGCGCAGCAATCGGTGGCGCTTCGTGTGAAGGACACGGGAATCGGCATTCCCAGGGAACATCAGGAACGGATATTCGAGCGGTTTTACCGAGTGGATAAAAGCCGTTCCAAATCCACCGGCGGCACTGGTCTTGGACTTGCCATTGTAAAGCATATTGTGGCAGTGCATCAGGCAGAAATATCATTGATAAGCGAGGAGAATAAAGGTACGGAGGTAGTGGTTATTTTTGAAGCTCCTGAACGGTTAAGAAAATCTTCTGACACTCCGATAATATAGATAACAGTAAATAGAGTAACACCGAAATGCAGAATACGGATGGAACGGATGCCGTCCGGAATCGGAGTCCTATAGATTGCAGGAGACAAGGAGGTTATCGGCAATGCAGGTCAGGTTTAGCATAAACGACAATCAAATCACAGGACCGGGCGTTCAGACACAGATCAAAGAGAGCGAGTGCACCGGACAGAAATCATCCCAGACAAAGAGAACCAATACGATCTTTGCCGGCGATCTGCCGATGAATAAAGATTCTATCATGTTGCGCAAACAGCAGGCACAGAAGAAAGCCATGAAGATGATCCGGGATGCTTGGGACGGTGACCGCAAGTCAGACCAGGGTATGGTGGAAATGCGGGAGAAGTCGGAGCAGTACAAAGCTGAAGCGCTCATGAATCAGGAGAAGGTGGCAGAGTGTGAGGCGAGAAAGGAGAATCTGCGTCAGGGATATGGCGTGGAGGAGGATTCCCAAGAGCAAAAGGATCTGGAACTCTTAGAGCGTGCAAAGTATTTTTTCGAGAACAGTTTTACGGATGAGGAGTTGCAGCGGCTTGAGGAATTGCAGGACCAGCCGCTCACCGAGTATCAGCAGAAATGTCTGGAGATCCATGGGGAACAGCATATTTTCCAAAACCGTGCCGAGACAGCAGAGTCTACTGCCCAGTATTACAGCCAGTCGGCAACTTCCATGAAGATAGAGCGACTGAAATTCCATAAGATGACAGATGCCCAGAACAATGCTGAGAAGCTGATGGAAGAGACCGGCAAGGATATCGTGGGTATGCTCTGGGATGAGGCCAAGGACCACATAGACGAAACCTATGAGGAGAAGAGAGAGGAAGAGGAGGAAAAGGCCGAGGAGAAGGAAGAGCAGGAAGAAAAGGTAGAGGATATCCGGGAAGAGAAGGAGATCATAGAAGAGAGGATCGAATCAGACCGGGAGAACAGCCACGAGGCGGAAGAAAGCAGCAAAGAACAGGAACGGGATGCCAGGGAAGAGGCGGAACTCTTAAAGACCATGGCGGAGGCAGGCATGGATGTGGCCGGATCCGGCGCCGGGGTGAAGGCAGAGATTCAGGATATGCTGCATAAGATGAAACTTCTGGAAGTGGATATCAAGGGCATTGAGGTAGATGAAGAAGTGTGAGAAGAACTT
>CAYUKT010000169.1:0-5761 GCA_964445285.1 uncultured Bacteroides sp.
CACCATCGCCTGCCTGTCCAGACTGTCCATGGTAGCAATGATACTGTCGTTTGATGCGCTCACCAGCATAACGCCCCGCACCAGTTCAATCGTATCCCCTGCCCCCACCGGCAGATCCGCCTCCACGGTCTCCGTAATGGGTATGGTCATCTCGATATAGCCGTTTTCCCTGTCATAGCCTTCCGTGCTCTCTCCTCTCAGGCAGCGGATGACCTCCTCCGATATGATAGTTTTGCCTTCGCTGATTCCATAGGTATCCTTCACAATCCGCAGTTGTGTATTGATAATGAGCACGCGGCCGTCATAGAGATTTGAGAGCTGTTCCAGTTCCGCGTTGATGACTTCCGAGGAAGTATCCTGCAGATACGTATAAGTAATCAGGTGATTGGCCAGAATTCTAAGCTGCGTGGAAATGTCAGAGGTCCTGACATTGACCGCACGCTGCTCATAGTTGTTTAAGATTGCATACCGCATGACAAAACAGGGAATCAGTCCCACGATAAGCATGATCAGAAAGATTCGTACTTTCAGACTTCTAAAGATTTTTAATTCACGCAATTTATTCTTAAGCAAAGTAATATCCCACACCCCACTTGGTCCGCACATATGCGGGTTCTCCCGGTACTTCCTCTATCTTTTCCCGCAGTCTCCTGATATGTACGTCCACCGTTCTCACATCCCCCGGATAATCGCTTCCCCACACCAGTTTCAACAGATTTTCCCTTCCGTAGACCTTCCCCGGATTTTTGATCAAAAGTTCCAACAGTTCAAACTCCTTGGCCGTCAGGTTGATCTCCTTATCCTTGATATAAACCCGTCTGCCCTCGCAGTCAAGGCGCATATCTCCCCGCTCGACCACCTTGGATTCTTCCTTCTTGGCGCTCTTCCTATTGGTCCTGCGCATGATCGCCTTGATCCTGGCTTTTACTTCCAGAATATTGAAGGGTTTGGTGATATAATCATCCGCGCCGTACTCAAGCCCCAGGATCTTGTCCATATCTTCCCCTTTGGCCGTCAGCATGAGGATTGGTACATTGGAAAACTCACGGATCTGCTGACATACCTCAAACCCGGTCATCTTAGGTAACATCACATCCAGCAGAACCATGTCATACTGATTCTGCCTGGCAAATTCCAGAGCCTCTTCCCCATCATAGGCGCAGTCCACCTCCATGCCGTCCTGCTCTAAGCTGAAGCGGATCCCCTTCACAATCAATTTTTCATCATCCACCACTAAAACTCTCTGTGCCATTCCGATTCCCTGCCTTACTCTATACTGATGCTGTCCTTTATCTTCTCATAAGTGCCCTCTTTGATACCGCTCACCTGCATGATATCCTCAGGCTTGTTAAAACCACCGTGCGCCTCTCTGTAAGATACGATCGCCGCCGCTCTGGTGCTCCCGATCCCCGGGATCTCACAGAGTTCCTCCACAGTCGCTGAATTGATGTTGATCCTGCCGTCATCTGCCGCATTCTGTCCTGCCCCTGCACTTTGGGGACTGCCTGTGAGACCAAGGCCTTCCTGTGTCACGATCCCAATCTGCACACCGCCATCTGCCGTCTGTCCTTCTTCTGCCCTTTGGGATGCTACCTGCCCCTTCATGTTCCTTTGACTGGACAAAGCTGCCTCTTCCTTCGTAGGGATCACCAGTTTGGCGCCGTCCGGTAGTTCCTGTGCTTGGTTTACATAACTTTCTTCCGCATTTTCTGCAAAACCGCCCGCCGCCTGCACAGCCTCATATACCCTGCTGCCTGCCGCCAGCCCATAGACCCCCGGCGTTATCACAGCCCCGCAGACATGCACATAGACAGTCTCCGGTTCTTCTTTTATGTAGGCCGGCGCGCCGGGCCCTCCTGCCCAACCGGCATCTTCTGTATCTTGTCCTGTCACTGCCGCACTCTCCTGCCCCATAACCTGACCGTCATCTTTCCCCGGCCCGGATATCTGCGCCGTTTCCGCAGAACACTCCTGGAGCTGTGCCTGCCCGTCCTCTGTCAACAGGACGAGTTCGTCTTTCTTCGTACAGCCGCACAAAATACGCAGGCTGTACAGGCATACCATAGCCATGACAGCCAGCCTTTTACTTATAAATAATAGTTTCTTTCTGTTTCGCATAGTTTCCTTTCCGGGCTCCACGCCCTCAAGGAAGTTCCCGCTATGCACCGTATTTTTATTGTAAGATAAATTGCGTCCTATGTCCACTTAAAAATAATGATTCCTGCAATCGCCACACCCATGCCCACCATCTTGCGCACTTCCAGAGGCTGCTTTTCCACACCGAAAAGGCCGAAAAGCTCGATCAGATAGGCCACAGCCAGCTGTGCGATGACGATGAGCATGACCGCCCGTGCTGGTCCCAGCAGATCCATGCCCTTGATCACGGTATAGGTAATGAATGCACCGATCGTACCGCCCAAAAGCATGTATTTAGGCTCAACCTTGAACAATGTGCCAAAAGAAGAACGATCCGTCACAAGCCAGGCTGCCAGACAGACCAAAAGCGCCGTAAACTGCACGAAAGCATTCGCCACCCAGATGCCTGAAGTCTTCGTCACCTGTGTGTTAAATACGCCCTGCACGCTCATCAGCGCGCCTGACAATAAGGCAATCAAAAATCCAAACATGATATCTCCATTCCGAAGCCTTTGCGCCGCCATGCAGCGTAAGTCTTCTTTCTCCAAATAAATAAGACAAGTCAGCAAACACTGTCTTGTCTTATCATTTCCATCCTGTTCATAATTATTCTTCCGCAGGGCGCTATTCTTCGCCGCTTTCATCTTCCATCTCCCCGGTATCTTCCTCTTCTCCTTCTTCCACCGGTTCCGGCACATCAATATAGTTTTCCGTATACGCCTCTCCCAACACCTGGGCCATGATCTGTTCCGACAGGTTTTTCAAGGAATCATTGGCATCATCCCCCATCCAGATCTTGGCAAAAGCAATTTCCAGTTCCACCCAGAAATTACTGGTCTCGATCAGTTTCGGCATGGGCACGGAATTTTGGTATTCTTCCAGAAAAGCCGCCGCATTGGGGTTATCATAAGTACCGCCGCCCGCATACACAGGCAGTTTCCCGGTTCTCCCATAGAGATCGTTCGTAGCATATTCTGTCAGATAGACTGCAAAATCATTGGCCATCTGCTTCTTGGCAGAATATCCATTGATCGCCACACACTGTGTCACCGACAAGGAGGAAGACTGCAGCTGCTCACTCACATCAGGCAGCATGGACATCCCATAATCATAGATAAATTCTCCCTCGTTTACCGCATTCTCAATCTTGGAAAGCGCATCGGATGTGACCACCGTGTACACGATTTTGCCCTCCATGAAATCTTGCAGGACCCCATCGTAACTTATCTCTTTCGTATCAATGGAAAAGAACTGATTCAGATGCTGATATACCCGCAGGCAGCGGATTGCCTCTTCTTTGTATATATGAATGGAATCCGAACGGTCGCCGTCCTCGCCGCCCACATCAATATAATTTCCCACAAAAAAATAATTATAAAAAATATCCGATACATCCCACTTAAAAACGGCTTCCACCTGTTCCGGGGCATCGTACACATCCGCAAAAGCAAGGATATCATCGATCGTCTGGGGCAGCGCCTCTTCCATCTTGGCTGCCACTGCCTCCTGGGAAATTTCTACCGCTTCTGTTTCCCCGGAAGCCTCTTCTTCCACATCGCCGTTATCCGCCTGCTCCTGGGATTCCTCAGCCATTTCCTGATCTATCTGCGCCTCAAGCTGTGCCCTGGCCCAATCCTCCAGGTAGGTTTTATTATATAGAAAACAACTGGTCTCAAAATAGAACGGATACCCTATCTGTTTATCATGATAGGTCACCGCCCGGACAGCCGTCTTAGGCATGATCTCCTGCATGGGAAGAACGCCCTGCGGCATCTTCACCTCCGATGCCAGTCCTGCCAGATAGGCTTTCTCCAGGGAGTCGTTGCTGATAATATACAGATCCGGCACTTCCTCCGTCTGCAGGGACGCCTGGTTGATCGTCTCCAGATACTCTAGCCCAGATGTATAAACTGGCACCACCCGGACTTCATCCTGATATTCACTGTAAGACACTGCCACACTGTTCAGATAATCTGTCAGCGCCTCATCTGTATACCACAAATATAAAGTATCCCTACGTCCAAAGAGGAGTTCTTCCGCCACTTCCGCTTCTTCCTGCTGTACCGCCATGCCGAGCCTGCCTGCTCCATACAGACCGCCTGCAAGCAGTATCACCGCCAGGATCATCGCTAATCTTCTTTTCAGAGTCACTGCTGTTCTCCTTCTGTCTCCCTGATACACGTACGCAAAATTGCCGTCATCTCATCCACATGTTCTTCTTTGATGATCAGAGGCGGCACGAAGCGGATGATATCTGTCCCCGCGTTGATAAGCACCAGACCCTTATCCATCGCGCGCTTGATGATATCCCCCACAGGCCGGTCAAAGACAAGCCCCTGTAACAGTCCCACACCGCGCCTTTCCTTGATACAGGCAAATTCCGCCGCCAGTTCATCCAACCGGCCGGCAAGATACGCGCCTGTCCTATTGACATTGGCAAGCACATCCTCTTTTGCAAACAATTCAATGACTTTGCAGATCGCCGCACAGGCCAGGGGATTGCCCCCGTAAGTCGTACCGTGGTCACCCGCCGCAAGGGAATGGGCCCCCACCTTTTCCGTCATCAGGAAAGCGCCCACCGGCACACCGCAGCCCAGTGCCTTGGCCGTAGTCATCACATCGGGTTTTATCCCATATCTCTGCCAGGCATACATGGTGCCGGTACGTCCCATACCGCATTGAATCTCATCTAAGATCAGCAGGATATCCCGCTCATCGCAAAGTGCCCTGACCTGACGCATAAATTCTTCCGTGGCCGGATAGATGCCTCCCTCCCCCTGTACAGTCTCAAAAAGGATAGCGCAAGTCTTGTCCGTCACCTGGGATGCCACGCTGTCAAAGTCGTTTAAATCGGCAAACTTGATATGACCGATCATCGGCTCAAAAGCCTCCCTGTAATGAGGATTGCCCGTGACTGACAAAGCCCCCATGGTCCGGCCATGGAACGAATGGTTCATGGCAATGATCTCATGATCCGTGGTGCCGTCTTTCAAATAAGCATACTTCCGGGCCGTCTTGATGGCGCCTTCAATGGCCTCCGCCCCGCTGTTGGTAAAAAATACCCTGTCCATGCCGGAAATCTCTTTCAGCTTCTTCGCCGCCTCAATGGCCGGCAGGTTATAGTAATAATTAGATGTATGGATGATCTTGTCGATCTGCGCCTTTAAGGCATCGTTGTACTCTTTGTTCTGATACCCCAGAGCAAAGACCGCAATACCGGACACGAAATCCAGATATTTTTTACCGTCCATATCATAGAGATAGACGCCCTCTCCCTTCTCAAAGACCACCTGATAGCGGTTATACGTGTGTAAAAGGGCTTTCTCCGCCTCGTCTATATATGCCTGCATTGTAGTGCTCATTTTATATTCCCCCATGCGTGCCGATCCCGTCATCATCTGCAATGATGGCGGTCCCGATACCCTGATTCGTAAAGATTTCCAGAAGCAGGCAGTGGGCGATCCGCCCGTCCAGAATATGGACCCGTCCCACGCCTTCCCGGATGGCCTCCGTACAATTATGCAGCTTGGGCAGCATACCGCCGCCGATGAAACCGCCCTCGATCAGTTCCTCCGCCTGGGATGCCGTCAGCCTTGAAATAAAGCTCGACTTATCGTTAATATCC
>CAYUKT010000170.1:0-5734 GCA_964445285.1 uncultured Bacteroides sp.
AGCTCTTGTTGAAAAACAAAAGGCTAAAGCTATCAAGCAAGCCAAGAAACTGTTGCAACGGGAAGGTATTCTTCCTCCCGATGAGCCTTTGGCTTCTTGAACCAATCTACTGAATTGAATAAACTCCTAAAAAGTTGCCTATTTTAGACAGCTTATTGAAGTGCGCCCAGTTACGGCTGTCCTCTACTTTCTTTCACACTAGCACCCTGCTGATTCCGGATCTCGAAGTATCATCTCTAAGGATTGGGTAATCCAACGTCAGAAGTGTCTCCTGGGGTGCAAATCTGAAATCATAGTTATCCAGAAAGGCAGGAATCCCCTGCCTGATGGTATCACGCAGACATACAGAACCATAATCCTTAAAATCCACGATAAGCTGATTATAAAGTTCCTGCAGTCTCCTCAGCTTATCCATCACGATCGCCCGCCCCTGCTCATAGGCTTCCCTTGCGGATATATGCTTTACCAGGAGCGCATTGCTCTCCTGCCTTTCATACTCATGGATACAGTACAAAACCGCTTCCATCAGCATCTGCGCCTTTTCATAGGTGACAGAAGTATGATCACACCCAGTATATTTCCATGCCAGTTCCGATACGATCGGTATTACTTCTTCCATCGAATACTGATTATTTTCCATCCTGCTTTCCTCCCTACTATTCTATTCCCACGCAATAACATACTTACATAAGAATATCTTCACGCTATATTTGTACAACAGACACCACGGATTAGAACAGATTATGCAGTGCTTCCAGATACAATTCCCTGTCCCACCTTTTGACGATATCAAAGTTCTCAAATTCTCCCTTTCCTTCCGACTGCTTATACCCGGAATAACCGGCCCGGATGGCCTGGGCGAAGATATCCAGACAGGTGCCTTCCAGATAACCAAAATCCCCGAAACACACATTCTCAAACTGCTCCCGCATAAAGTGAAGAAGTTCATCATCCGTGATCTCATCCAGCATCTCGTTCTTATAAGCATAAAAAATTTCCTGCAGACGGATCAGGCTCTCACAGTAATTGTCCTGATCAAGATAGGCGGAATCACAAAACATGTATATTATCTCTGGTAAAATACCCTGTCCAAACTCAACTCTCCGCTCTTGCCTCAATACATTTGTTCTTTCCTGCGCTAAAAGCGCCGCATCCTCCTCCCGCAGCACAAGGCCGTATTTTTGTGTATAATGGTTCGTTTCCAGAACCTGTCTTGCCAAGGTCTGCTTTGTCATTTCTTCCAGCCAGTTTTTCTGTTCCATAAGCGCCCTCCCCTAGTCCATGTGTGAAAAGTGACATCCATAAGTATACGTTGCCGCCAAATGCTTTACAAGTCTTGAGAAAACAGGATTTTTATGGTATAATGGAATAGTAAAAAGAGATGTCTGCCAGACATCTCTTTTTACTATTCCTAATATTCTATTTGTATCTTTTCCTGATATTAATTTATCCCTATAGCGCCTCTATTTTTTCGTTTAATCAATACCCAGAATGCGCTTCACAACCGCCTTCATCTCCGTCTTATCACAAACCGTATCATGGAGAACCGGCGCCGTCCTGATTTCCTCAATGGCCCTAGGCACATCCACATTTCCAATCTTAGAAAGCTCGTCCACCAGTTCAAAATCAGACAAGCTGTCATATTTCTGGTCAATGGCTTTCATGACGCTTCTGGTAAACTTAAAGGGACTTGCCGTGGAAGCAATCACTGTCTTTGTGGTATCCTTTGTATCTGCCACATACTTCTGGTACACGGCACTTGCCACCGCTGTATGGGTATCCAGCACATAACCGGTATCCTCATACATCTGCCTGATTCTGTCTGCGGTCTCTTTCTCATCCGCAAAATTACCATAGAAATCCGCCAGCTGCTCTCTCATTTCAGGTGTGATCTGATAGCTTCCCTGCTCTGACAGGGCCTTCATCAGACCGGCATTTTTCTGGGCGTCATCGCCCGCGATCCGATAAATCAGCCGCTCCAGATTGCTGGAGATCAGAATATCCATGGAAGGGGAACTGGTAAGTTTAAATTCCCGGTTCCTGTCATAGTCACCTGTCATGAAGAAATCATAGAGTACTTTATTTTCATTGGAGGCACAGATCAGTTTGCCCACCGGCACACCCATATTCTTGGCATAGAAAGCCGCCAGGATATTGCCGAAATTACCTGTGGGAACTACCACATTAATTTTCTCCCCATCCTGAATCTTGTCTTCTTTCAAAAGCTGCGCGTAGGCATAGACATAATAGACCACCTGCGGCACCAGACGGCCGATGTTGATGGAATTGGCGGAAGAAAACTGTAAACCGTGAGCCGTCATCTCTTCTGCCAGCTGTCTGTCATTAAATAAGGTTTTCACACCGGTCTGGGCATCATCAAAATTACCGTGGATCCCCACCACAAAAGTGTTATCCCCTTTCTGTGTCACCATCTGCTTTTCCTGGATAGGACTCACCCCATTCTTGGGATAGAATACAATGATTTTCGTACCCTCAACATCTGCAAACCCAGCCAGCGCCGCCTTGCCCGTATCCCCGGATGTGGCGGTGAGGATCACGATATCATTCTCCACGTGATTTTTCTTGGCAGAGGTGATCATCAGATGGGGCAGGATGGAAAGCGCCATATCTTTAAAGGCGATGGTCGCTCCATGGAAAAGTTCCAGATAATATGTACCCTCCGCTTCCACGAGCGGAGCGATCACTTCCGTATCAAACTTGGAATCGTATGCGCGCGCAATACACCCCTTCAACTCTTCCTCCGTGAAATCCGTGAGGAACAGTCTCATGACTTCATAGGCTGTCTCCTGATAGTTTTTATCCACGAGGTCTCTCATGGAACAGGGAAGCGTGGGGATATGATCCGGCACAAACAGGCCGCCGTCCTCCGATAAACCCTTTAGGATTGCCTGGGAGGCAGTGACACGCTTTTCGCTGTCTCTGGTACTGCTGTATAATATTTCCATTGTTATTGACCATGCCTTTCTATTTGACGTGTTTTTGACTCGTTCTTTATCTTACCACATATTTATCACCTGTTCAACACGCCTTAGGAAAAGAACTCATGATGTCCGTAGGAAAAGAGTTTGGTCAGCTTTCTGTCAAACCATTTGAGTTTGTCGGAATCCGCCTTCTCACGGGCGCAGAAATACAGCGCTCCCTGGGAGATATCCTCTCCATAAAGGGCCCGCTCTACAGCCGCCACCGTATCGTCACTGACATGGACATTCTGAAATCTGCCATCCACAGTAGGGGAAAACTGTGCTATTCCCTGCTCTCTCTGCATGACCACATCCCACACCGTATCGGGGAACACTTCGCTGTTGACTCTGTTTAGGACCACATTCGCCACCAAAAGTTTCCCGTTCTGATCTTCTCCGCCTGCTTCCGCCTCCACGATCCGAAGGAGCGCATCATAGTCCTTGTCCGACAACTGATACTGCATGGTCTGCTCCAACACCTCGTAATCCACAACCCGCTGTCCTGATGACACACTGGCTATAGTCTCCACGAAGCTTTGGCTGTCCTCCGCCATCGACTCATCCAGGTATTCCATACGGAAAGCAGGCTTGGCCGATATTCGATCAATCTTCAGTTCCCTTGCGCAGATACCTGAGGCGGCAAATGTTACAGCTGCCAGCAGGAGACCTGTGATATATTTCCTGTACATTTTTCCTCCATTCCAATATATCCAATATACAAATACTTCTTGTCTTACCAATATTAGTTTATACAGGAAAAAGGAAAAATATTTCTGAATTTGTTTTTTTTCTCAAAAATGGTACAATCATATAAAAGGAGGAAGTATCATGAAACAGCGCTTAACCGGCGTATATACGGCAAAACGCAAGGATGGGACTATCTATTTCCGCGCTTCATTAACTTATCGCAGTAAACATATCAGTCTCGGCAGCTATGACCTTGAAAGAAAAGCGCACGAGACTTATCTGTGCGCCCTCGACATCCTGAATGATTCTTCCATCCGCCTGGATGACTATACCGCATCCTCTCCGCTCTCCTTCCTCAAATGGGTGAGTCTGATCAATTTTCGGGACAATAACATATATTTCAATACCCCGATCTATGTCCGTCCACGTTTTTTTTATTATTACTTTACGCCCTCAGACTTTTTCATCTTTGATATGGACGATCTGTTCTATTATTCATCCCGCAAGATTTCCCGCCGGGGCGGCCATTATTTCGTGGCGGATTACGGGATGCAGGTCAATATCATGAGCCGCTACGGCATTAAAAATTACGCTGTAGAAAACAGGGATTACCGCTTTATCAACGGTAACCGCAACGACCTGCGCTATGAAAATATCGAAATCATCAACCGTTACAATGGCGTAAGCGCCATACAACAAAAGGGAAAAACCTGCTATCAGGTAAAGATACATGTCAAGGGCAACGTGACGGTAGGCACTTATGCCACAGAGATGGAAGCCGCCATCGCCTACAACAAAGCCATCGACCTGCTCAAAAAAGCCGGCGTGGACAAAGCTTATGCTCCCAATTACATGGAGGGCATGTCGCCTGCCGCCTACGCCGACTTATATTCTGCCATCAAAGTCTCTTCCCGTCTGTACCACTACCGCTCGGAATAGTTCACGAAGCAGATATTGAGATCCGCCCCGCCGTCAATGCCGTTTAACACACTGTTGGTATCATACTGCCACATGGTATACAGATAAGGATAATCCGGGATATCTCCCTCCTGGGAGAGCCACACATCATAATCCTGCAGCTTCGTTAAGTCAATCTCCTTGATCAGCCATTCCTTACCTCCGTAAATCATCGGTACATAGCCTGCCGCCTTGACGCCCTCTGCAAATGTGGCCGTCACAGTTGTCTTGTCCTCACGGCTCAGTCCTTCTATCCGGGATTTATCATTGGACACAAATTCCATATCAAAAGCAATCGGATACTTCACATGCGCCCGATAAGGCTCCAGATTCTGAATCACAAAATTAGCTTCTTGGATGGCCTCCTCCGGAGAAACCGCCTGTGAATAAAAATAAACACCGATATCCAGTTCCGCTTCGATCGCGCCTTCTATATTTTCCTTAAAATTCTCGTCTAATGAGATCTGGCCGGTACTGTAACCCCGGCTTCCGAGACGGATCATGACATAATCAACCCCGGCCGCTTTCATGCTCGTAAAATTAACTTTTCCGGTATGTTTGGAGATATCCACCCCTGTATAGGATGTATCCCTGCCGTTTTCCATATAACGCTTAAGCCCGGCCTTCTCCTCTAACTTGGTAAAATCAATGGTATTTTTGGTCAGATATGGGCTGATCAATACCCACTCTTCCTCTCCGTTCCGGTTCGTGATCAGGGTATGTTTCCCATCTGTGGCCGGATCATTTCTGACTTCTTCTTCCTTCTGCCGCTGTTCTTCCCGATCCTGTTCCGCTTTTTCAGTATAAGAAGATTTACTGCCCGCTGTCTTGTCCGAGGTGCTTTCTTCTTCTGCCGATGTCTCTGCTCCTTCCACCGGATACATGTCCCAGAAATCCAGATCCTCCGCGCGCAGTTTAGGTCTTGCTTCCTCTTCCTGCTGTTCCTCCACAAGTTCCAATGCAGCTTCCTCTTCCTGCTGTTGCTGTACCGCTTTGAGATACTCGCTGCCGCTGCTCTTACGCTCATTACTCTGGAATACCACAAAAAGCGTGATCAGCACAAAAGCAGACACGCCTATGACCATATAGATCACGGATGGCCCCATGCC
>CAYUKT010000171.1:0-5688 GCA_964445285.1 uncultured Bacteroides sp.
GGCTTCCTTTGGGGAAAAGCGGATTATTGTCTGCCATAGTGTTAGGGTTTTTGGAATATTGGAACCTAATGGAACAGCCGTTGGCGTTTCTGGAAGATAAGGCCCTGTGGCCTCTGTCTTTATATCTGCCGGAGATATCCTGGATGCAGGCGGGATTCGCCATGTGCGCTTCCTTTATTACGTTGATACCAGCGGCATTTGTGTTTGTGCTGGGACAGGATTATCTGGAACAGGGGATTATTTATTCGGGACTGAAAGAGTAGTACAAGAAGAGTACAAGAAGAACTTCTAAAGACGTCCCGACATGGGACGGGACGCCAAGAAGTTCTATGTCTTGTACGGGAGGAGCTGTGATGGAGAAGCGGAAGAAGAGGATTGCCACGGGACTGGCGTTATTTCTGCTCTTTATGTGGATGTGCACACTGGTGTCCAAAAGTATCTATGCATCCAGACTGCCGATGGTAACCACTACCAGGATTGAGTCGAAATATATCGAGCATACGGTTGAGATGGAAGGAATCGTGGAGGCAGGCGCCAAACTGCCGGTGGTCGTCTTAAGCGGGCTGCGGGTGGAAGAACTGGCAGTCCATGTGGGAGATAAAGTGGAGGAAGGGGATCTTCTTTTTACCGTGGATCTGGAAGATCTGCGGGAGATCCTGGCGGAGCAGGAGACGGCTGTCCAGAAAGTGCAGCTGCAGATAGATGCCATTTTGCAGAATAAGGAACTGGCCGAAGCACAGAAAGCTTTGGAGGAGGCCAGGGCGAGGGAGGATTATGATGCGTTGGCCAGATACCAGGATACGCTGGTGGGCCGGGCAGCGGAGGAAGTGGCCCAGGCCGAGGAAGATCTGGAAGAGCTGCAGGAAGAGAACATAGAGCATGAGAATGACGATGCCCCGGAGACTGAGGAGGAGCGGGAGGCCCGTCTGCAGGAGGAGGAGAGACTGAAACGGCAGCTGCAGGCCGCCGCATATGCAGAGGCAGATGCCAAGTGGAACCGGGAAAATACCATGAAGGATGCTGGGCGCAAGGTGGAAGACATCCTTTCCAAAGAGGATGTGGATGCGACCCTTTCCGTCTACCGGACGGAGGTGAGCAGCATCCGTGAAAAGATGGCTGCGTATCAGGAGATCCTGAAGCAGGAAGGAAAAATCACCGCTGAGCGGAGCGGTATGGTGACAGACCTGTATGTGGAAGTGGGCGGCAGAGTACCGGATACGGCGTCCCTTCTGCTGGCGGATGATGAGGTGTCCTGCCAGTTTTGCACCACGCTGACCAGAGAACAGAAAAGTTATGTAAACTTAAATGACGATGTAAAACTGGAATTGGACGGTAAAAAACCTATCAATGTGACCATAGATTATCTGGCGGAGAATGAGAGTGCACCGGGTACTTTTACGGCCCTGGTGCAGCTCCCCGAGGAGACGGGGATGCCGGGCCTTTCCGGTGTGCTCAAATGCAGCAAGGCAGGAGAGAAGCATTTCTGCTGTATTTCCCTGTTGGCCCTTCACTCGCAGAATGACAGGAATTTCGTGTATGTAGTGAATGAGAGAGAAGGTATCCTGGGGTTAGAGTACTATGTGGAAGAGATTAATGTCAGCGTCACAGATAAGAATGACCAGTGGGCGGCTGTGGAAGGGGCGCTCACAGAAGACAGCCGGATCATCATATCCTCTACGAAGGAGGTGGAGAAGGGAGGCGTGGTGCGGCTGGCTGAGCCGTAAGAGTATTGGAAAACTTCTGCGAAATTTCCGACCTCAATTCAACATCGTAAGTCTTGAAAACTCCCTGACAGGGTTGTACAATAACAGTGAAAATTATGTTTGTACGGGAGCGTTACATAAATGATCTCACTGATTATCAGAATTACATTGGAAATCATCGGCGGCCTCTGCCTGCTCTATATGCTGGCCATCATGCCGCGGATGATCAAACGACCGGATACCACACTTTTTAAAAAGGTATACTTTGCACACAGAGGGCTTCACGACAATGCCGGGGATGCCCCGGAAAATTCCATGGCGGCTTTTCGTAAGGCGGTGGAGGCAGGCCTTGGCATGGAACTGGATGTGCAGATTACCAAAGACGGGGTGCCGGTCATTTTTCATGATTTTAAACTGGACAGAATCTGCGGGGCGGAAGGGAAGATCAAAGATCATACCTACGAAGAACTGCAATCCTATACCCTTTGCAAGTCCGAGGAACATATCCCGAAGTTTGCTGACCTTCTGGATATGGTAGACGGACAGGTGCCGCTTATCATTGAAATTAAGGCGGAGACTGCAAATGTCTCTTTCTGTGCTGTCATAGATGAACTTCTGCGCGCTTATGGCGGCGCCTATTGTATTGAATCTTTTAATCCCATGGTATTGTGGTGGTTCCGCAGGCATCATAACGGAGTGGTGCGGGGACAGCTTTCCTCTAATTTCCGCAAAGACGGGGATTACCGTAACATCCTTTATTTTGTGATGGCGCATTTGTTATTGAACTTCCTGACCAAACCGGATTTTATCGCTTATAACCATAAATTCAGTAAAGAACCCGGCAGACGGATCTGCAGACATATCTACCGCCGTCCATCGGCGGCCTGGACGATTCAGAGCCAGAAAGATCTGGAGCAGTTAAAGAATGAATATGATGTGTTTATTTTTGATGGTTTTTGTCCCGTAAGGGCGGAATAATCAATATTTGACAAATATATTTAGGTATTTGCTCTATTTTTTGTTAGAAATTTCAAAAAAATCGTGCTAAATTTCCAAAATTATGGTAAAATGTTAAGAAATCAGGATAAAGAAGAATATAAGAGATGATTGTGCAGAAAGCACAAATTTGCAGGCAAAGAAAGGAGCATAGCAGCAAAATGGCGAAATGGGTTTATTTATTTGAGGAAGGAAATGCCGATATGCGTAACCTTCTGGGTGGCAAAGGCGCGAATCTTGCGGAGATGACTAATCTGGGATTACCGATTCCGCAGGGATTTACCGTAACGACAGAGGCCTGTACAGATTATTACAATAACGGCAGGCAGATTTCCGAGGAGATCAAAGAACAGATTTTTACGGCGCTTGCAGGACTTGAGCAGAAACAGGGCAAGAAGTTCGGCGATACCGATAATCCACTTCTTGTGTCAGTCCGTTCCGGCGCCAGGGCATCCATGCCGGGTATGATGGATACCATTTTAAATTTGGGACTGACAGATGTGGCGGTGGAAGGCTTTGCGGCTAAGACCGGAAATCCCCGGTTTGCATATGACTCTTACCGCAGATTTATCCAGATGTTCTCCGATGTGGTTATGGAGATACCCAAATCTTACTTTGAGAGAATCTTAGACGAAATCAAAGAATCCAAAGGCGTCAAGTTCGATACGGATCTGACAGCTGAGGATATGAAAGAAATCATCGTCCGTTTCAAGAATATTTATAAAGAAAATAAAGGCGAAGAATTCCCGCAGGATCCCAAGGTGCAGCTGATGGAGGCTGTAAAGGCTGTGTTCCGTTCCTGGGATAATGAGAGGGCTATCGTGTACCGCCGCATGAACGATATCCCCGGAGATTGGGGTACTGCAGTTAACGTACAGGCGATGGTATTCGGTAATATGGGCGATACATCAGGTACCGGCGTTGCTTTTACCAGAAATCCGTCTACCGGTGCAAAAGGCATTTATGGAGAATACCTGATCAATGCCCAGGGTGAAGATGTTGTGGCAGGTATCCGTACACCCCAGCCGATCACTAAGTTAGAGCAGGATCTTCCCGAATGCTATAAACAGTTCATGGAGATCGCAAATCGTCTGGAAGAACATTACCGCGATATGCAGGATATGGAGTTTACCATTGAGGAAGGTAAGCTGTTCTTCTTACAGACAAGGAACGGCAAGCGTACCGCACCGGCGGCTCTGCAGATCGCCTGTGATCTGGTAGATGAGGGTAAGATTACACCCGAAGAAGCAGTGCTCCGTATTGAAGCCAAATCTTTGGATCAGCTCTTACATCCGACCTTTGATCCGGATGCTTTAAAAGCAGGTCAGGTAGTGGGACAGGCACTCCCCGCATCTCCCGGCGCTGCGGCAGGTAAAATATACTTTACTGCTGACGAGGCAAAAGCAGCTCATGAGAAAGGTGAAAGAGTGGTATTGGTACGTCTGGAGACCTCTCCGGAAGATATCGAGGGTATGCATGCCGCAGAAGGTATCCTTACCGTGCGCGGCGGTATGACTTCCCATGCAGCCGTAGTGGCACGCGGCATGGGTACGGCTTGTGTATCTGGCTGCGGTGATATTGCCATTAATGAACAGGATAAAGTATTTGAACTGGGCGGAGAAGTATTCCATGAGGGTGATTACATTTCTCTGGATGGCTCCACCGGTAAGATTTATAAGGGTGATATCAAGACCGTGGAGGCTTCTGTCAGCGGTAATTTTGGTCGTATCATGGAATGGGCGGACAAGTACCGCAAACTCAAAGTACGCACCAATGCAGATACACCTGCAGATGCGGCTAACGCTGTGAAATACGGTGCCGAGGGTATCGGCCTGTGCAGAACAGAGCATATGTTCTTTGATCCCGACAGGATTCCCAAGATCCGGCAGATGATTCTGGCAAGGTCTGTGGAGCAGAGAGAAAAGGCGTTAAATGCGTTGATCCCGTTCCAGAAAGGTGACTTTAAGGCCATATATGAAGTGATGGAAGGCAGACCGGTGACCATCCGTTTCTTAGATCCGCCGTTACATGAGTTCGTACCTACAGACCAGGCTGATATAGATGATCTGGCAGTACAGATGATGATGACCGCAGAGGAAGTCCAGGAAATCTGTGATTCCCTCCATGAGTTCAACCCGATGATGGGACACCGCGGCTGTCGTCTGGCAGTGACCTATCCTGAGATTGCCAAAATGCAGACCAGGGCCGTGATGGAAGCTGCCATTGAAGTAAAGAATGAAAAGGGATACGATATTGAGCCGGAGATCATGATCCCGTTAGTAGGAGAGAAGAAGGAACTTAAATTCGTCAAAGATGTGGTGGTAGCGGTAGCAGAGCAGGTGAAGAAAGAGAAAAAATCCGATATTAAGTATCATGTCGGAACCATGATCGAGATTCCCCGTGCGGCTCTTCTGGCAAACGAGATTGCCGAGGAAGCAGAGTTCTTCTCCTTTGGAACCAATGATCTGACACAGATGACCTTTGGCTTCTCCCGTGATGATGCAGGCAAGTTCTTAGGTGATTATTATAAGAATAAGATTTATGAGTCAGATCCTTTCGCAAGACTCGACCAGAGCGGTGTAGGTCAGCTTGTACAGATGGCTGCGGAGAAGGGCAGAAGTACCAGACCGGATATTAAATTGGGTATCTGCGGTGAGCACGGCGGCGATCCGTCATCCGTGGAGTTCTGTCATAAAGTGGGATTGACTTATGTGTCCTGCTCACCGTTCAGGGTGCCTATTGCTAGGTTGGCGGCGGCGCAGGCGGCGATTGCCTTAGGTGAGTAATTGAGACAGCTAATAATCTTGCAGATGAAATTTTTGCTGATTGCAGATTATAAATTTTCCTGAGGACACTTGAAACAATCGAATAAAAAACAAAATTCAGGACCTTGTGGGATTCGTTCTCATAAGGTCCTCTTCTTTCCCTTCTTTTCCCCCTCGAAACCCCTTTCTAAATGCAAAAATCGCCATAAAATAGGGAAAATGGG
>CAYUKT010000172.1:0-5676 GCA_964445285.1 uncultured Bacteroides sp.
TTTTGGGACGGATGAGGTTTACGATGTTTTCCTGGCTCTAGATTGCAATGACGAGCGGCTGGGAGATGCGCTGCCGATATTTCAGAGGGCGGGCAGGCGGATCAACATTGATCATCATATCAGCAATACCGGCTGTGGGGACATCAACATCATCGAGGCGGACAGGAGTTCCACCTCGGAACTTTTATATGATCTGATGGATCCTAAGAAGGTGGACGAGGAGATCGCGAAGGCAATTTATATCGGGATCGCCCATGATACAGGGGTGTTCCGATATTCCAATACTTCTCCCCATACACTGGAAATCGCGGCGAAACTGCTGTCGTTCGGGTTTGATTTCTCAGCGCTGATCGAACATACTTTTTATGAAAAGACCTATGTGCAGACGCAGATCATGGGCAGGGCGGTGCTGGAGAGCATCCGTTTTATGAACGACCGGTGTATCGTCAGTATGGTGAGCCGCCGGATGATGGATTTCTATCAGGTAACGTCCAAGGATCTGGATGGTATCGTAAACCATCTGCAATCGGTGAGCGGTGTGGACTGCGCAATCTTTATGTATGAGATCGGCACCCTGGAATATAAGGTGAGTATGCGTTCTAATGGCAGGGTGAATGTGGCGGAAGTGGCCATGAAATTTGGCGGCGGCGGCCATGTGCGTGCGGCAGGCTGCACCATGAATGGTACATATCATGATAATATCAACAATCTGTCCCGGGAGATTGCCGGGCAGTTTAAGCGGGAAAAACAAGAGGAACAGGCATAGAATATGGCAGATACCTTTTCATATAACGGCATTATGAATGTATATAAAGAGGCAGGCTTTACGTCCCATGATGTGGTAGCCAGGCTCCGGGGAATCTGTAGACAGAAAAAGATAGGGCATACAGGGACACTCGATCCGGATGCGGTCGGCGTGCTTCCTGTATGTTTCGGTTCCGGCACCAAATTGTGCGATATGCTCACAGACTGGGACAAGGAATATATCGCGGTGCTGCGGCTGGGGATCACAACGGATACCCAGGACCTGTCCGGCCAGGTCCTGTCTGAGGCCGGACAGGCACAGATGGAGGCCCTCGCAGAGGAGAGTGTGCACCGGACAGTCATGGAATTTGTGGGGGATTATGAGCAGATCCCGCCCATGTATTCGGCGCTCAAGGTGGATGGTAAGAAGCTCTACGAACTGGCGCGGGCAGGGAAAGAAGTGGAGCGAAAGCCAAGGCAGGTGCAGATTAAGGAGATAGAGATCCTGAAGACGGAACTTCCCCGGGTAAAGTTCCGCGTGGTGTGTTCCAAGGGGACTTATATCCGGACATTGTGTCAAGATATCGGAGAGAGACTTGGCTGCGGCGGGGCCATGGAATCACTGGTCAGAAGCCGGGTGGGGCTCTTTTGCATCGAGGAGGCGCTGACGCTTGACAGGATAGAGAAGCTGCGGGATGCGGGAAAGCTGACGGAGGTCATCACGGCGCCGGACAGGATTTTTGATGACTGCAGGGCGGTCACAGTGACACAGGCGGGGCAGAAGATGGCGGCGAACGGCAACCGCCTGCGGGATGATTTCCTAACTGTACATATCATGCCGGCAGAATGGGAACAGGTGAGAGTATATGATGAGGCGGGCAGATTTTACGGTATTTATCAATATGATAAAGAGGCTGGGGATTTTAGGCCCGTGAAGATGTTTTTATAGATGAGGAGAGTGCAGGCGGGATGGCAGAATGTTGATCATAGAAAATACGACAGAGTTCGCTTTGGAGCATAAAAGCGCTGTGGCGGTAGGCAAATTTGACGGCATCCATCTGGGACACCGGAAACTGCTGGGGAAGATACTGGAGCAGAAAGAAAAGGGGCTTGCGGCGGTGGTGTTCACCTTTGACACCTCGGCTGGTGCCTTCTTTGGCGGGGAGGAGAAAGAACTGTCCACCAGGGAGGAAAAACGGGCAGCCTTTGCACAGATGGGAATCGATGTGTTGATCGAGTTTCCTTTAAACAAGGAAACGGCGGCCACGGAACCGGAAGAGTTTGTCAGACGGTATCTGGCAAGGCAAATGCAGACGGCTTATCTGTGCGCGGGGCCGGATATTACCTTTGGCAGGCGGGGGGCGGGCAATAAGGAACTTCTGGCCCGTTATGAGAAAGTATGCGGTTATAGGCTGGAACTGATTGAGAAAGTGCAGGTGGACGGCGGGGAAGTCAGCTCCACCAGGGTGCGCAGCGCAGTCCGGGCGGGAGAGATGGAAGCGGCGGCCCGGATGCTGGGAATGCCCTACAGCATGAGCGGCAGGGTGGAGCATGGCAGGCGGCTGGGACGTACCTTGGGGATGCCCACGGCGAATCTTCTGCCGGAAGCGGATAAGCTTCTGCCGCCGGCTGGTGTTTATTATTCCAGTGTGCTCCTCAACGGCCGCATTTACCGGGGAATTTCCAATGTAGGCTGTAAACCCACGGTATCCAGGGAAAATATCATGGGGGTGGAGACTTATCTGTATGATTTTGACGATTCGATTTACGGCAGTCAGATCACGGTGCAGCTCCATGCGTTTCGCCGGCCGGAGGAGAAATTTGACAATGTGGAGGCGCTGCGGGCGCAGCTGATGCTCGATATTGCTGCGGGCAGGGAATTTGAAGCAGGGCGGTAAGTGTCGATGAGAGTCGGATTTTTTGTCATAAGGGCTTGTAAGTAAGATTTTTTTTCGATACAATAAAATCGGTGCACTTAAGTGAGGAACAAAGGAAGGAAATATTAATTGAGATGAATCCAACGATCATTCTTTCCATGGCAGGCGGCCTGGGGCTGTTTTTGTATGGTATGCGTATCATGAGTGACAGCATAGAAAAGGTTGCCGGCGCGAAATTGAGGGAAATCCTGGAGCGGCTGACGACCAACCGCTTTATGGGGATTTTAGTGGGTGTATTCTTTACCGCGGTCATTCAATCATCATCGGCCTGTACCGTGATGGTGGTCAGTTTCGTAAACTCCGGGCTGATGAATCTGACGCAGGCGGCAGGCGTGATCTTCGGTGCAAACATTGGTACCACGGTGACGGCCCTTCTGGTTTCCCTGAAACTGGAGAAGGCAGCGCCGGTGTTTTTACTGGTGGGTGTGCTGATAGTCATGTTTTCCAAGAAACAGAAAGTATCCCGCTGGGGCGAGGTCATCATCGGGTTTGGTGTGCTCTTTATGGGGCTTAGCACCATGTCGGGCGCCATGTCCGGGATGAAGGATTCCCCGGCAGTCTTACATATGTTTGCATCCTTGCAGACGCCGATTCTGGCAGTTCTTCTGGGAACGTTCTTAACTGCCATCATCCAGAGTTCATCTGTGACGGTCAGTATCATGGTACTTCTGGCCAACCAGGGACTGATGGGGATGGATATCTGTATGTTTATCATCCTTGGCTGTAATATCGGAGCCTGTACGTCCGCACTGTTAGCTTCTTTGAATGGTAAAAAGGACGCGAAGCGGGCGGCGGCAATCCATTTGATCTTCAATGTGATCGGAACAATCGTTGTATATATTATCTTTAAGCTGGCGGTCAGCCAGGTGGTGGGAGTGCTTAACGTGATGGCCGGTAATGATCCGGGACGTGTAGTGGCATATGCCCATATTGCGATCAAGGTATTCCAGGTCATCATCATGATGCCGTTTATCAAGGGTATCGTAAGATTGACTTATCTGCTGGTACCCGGCGATGACAAGAAGGTTGGATACCGGGACAGCTACCAGCTCAAATATATTGGTGAAAAGGTGGTCTTAAATCCTGCCACAGCCGTGGTGGAAGTGATCAAGGAGTTAGACCGTATGGCCTCCCTGGCGGATGAGAACCTGAACCGTGCCATGAACGCACTTATGACACTGGATCGGGAAGAGATTGACGAAGTCTATGAGGTGGAGAAAAACATTGATTTCTTAAGTCATGCGATCACTAATTATCTGGTGAAGATCAACCAGACGACACTGCCGATCGAGGACTTGAAAAGTATCGGCGCCCTCTTCCATGTGGTCAATGATATCGAAAGGATCGGTGATCATGCAGAGAACATAGCAGATGCTGCGGTGCGGCGGATAGAGACTGGCGTGGGCTTCTCCAAGGCTGCACAGAAAGAGATGGGAGAGATGATAGATATGGTGAATACCATTCTGCACTTTTCTATAGAAATGTTTGTCAAGAGTACGGAAGAACATGTGGAAGATATCAGACATCTCGAGGAAGCTGTTGACGAGAAAGAGAAAGAGCTACAGCAGAAGCATATCACAAGGCTTTCCAATAATGAGTGTACGCCGGAGGCAGGAGCGCTCTTCTCAGAGGTAGTGTCCGGGCTTGAGAGAGTGGCGGACCATGCGACTAATATCGCTTTTGCAAATACATATTATGAGACGGGAATGTAGTTTGTGCATCATACATTTGCCTAGAGTGAAGCCTGAACAGATATACCTTGAGCATTTTATATCTGTTCAGGCTAATATATTGGCATGGGTGTGAAAAGTAAATGAAAAGCACTCGCGGCATGAAATCAACAATAATAATCGCACAGGGATTGACAAAGGATTGTAGACTTGTTATAATAACTTCGCAAATGTTACAGAATTATTACGAATGTTACAAAATAGCGAGAGGACAATCCTATAATGAAGAGACGGGAAATATCTTTGATTTTAGCAGGTTTTCTGCTTTTTATGATTCCGATGCAGATACAGGCGACAGTTAATCTGCCGAACATTGTATCGGGCAGGCAGATTAATCTTAACAGAAATATTACAGAAGGTACACAGAGTGTCACAGAATTGGATCTGGTGCAGACAGATGCAGCTGTCCCGGATGTGGCACAGGCTGATATCAGTAACTGGAACCGGACAGGGGAGAAACCGGTAGAGAGTATCCGCGATGTTTTGGGAGAAGCGGTCGGTTCCGCCGGCGTTCTTTCAGCGGATAAGACGGTGGAAGATTATAAGCTGGCATATGAGCGGGCGAAGAATGCGAACTGGGGATATACCAACCTGGGAATTGCCAATGTGAGCGATAATCTGAACGTTCGCGCAACCGCGGCGGAAGATGGTAAGATTATTGGTAAACTGCCCAAGGACGCGGCCTGCGAGGTGCTTGACGTGGATGATCTCTGGGCACACATCAAGTCCGGCAGCGTGGAGGGATATGTGAGCAGAGAGTATCTGCTTACCGGAATCCCCGCAAAACATAAGGCGGAAGAATTGGCCTCAACGGTGGCGCGGGTCACCACGGACAGCCTGAAAGTTCGGGCGGAGGCAAGCACGGATTCAGAAGTCATCACTATGGTGCCAAACGGCGAGGAACTGGAAGTTGCCGCCGTGGAGGGAGACTGGGTGAAGGTACTTCTGGATGACGAAGAGGTATATGTATCCGCGGAATTTGTGGAAGTCAGCGCGGAACTTAGTACGGCAGTCACAATGTCGGAACTGCTTTATGGACAGGGAATCTCCGATGTGCGTGTAGACCTCTGTCAGTACGCAAAAGAATTCCTGGGTAATCCCTACGTGTGGGGCGGTACCAGTCTGACCAAAGGTGCGGACTGCTCCGGCTATGTGATGAGCCTTTATAAGAAATATGGCGTGAACCTGCCGCACTCCTCCAGGGCGCAGGCTAACTGCGGTACCACCATCAAGGTATCCGAGGCGCAGCCTGGAGATCTGATCTT
>CAYUKT010000173.1:0-5631 GCA_964445285.1 uncultured Bacteroides sp.
TACGTTTTGAACGGAGCGAAAGCGCGTCTGCGTTGATTATGCTATTTGTGCAAATGCAACATCCTTGACAGAGTTTCGCAATTACCTATCCTGTTATTGTTCAGGCGTCCCTCCCGGCTGAATCCCTCCTTTTATACACATTCAACCCAAGGATCAACAGCAGATCGATCACCACCACCACCACAATAGAACTCATCCCATAGGCGATACCCGCGCGCTCCGCGATCCGCCCGATGATCATCGGCATCAGGATCGATCCGAAACTGGCAGTTGTGAGAATGAAACTCCACGCCATGGCATACTTCTGGATCAGTCCACCGCAAAATGACACAGTTGTCGGATAAATCCCCGCCATACTGTAACCAAAACCCATGATTCCTATCACGATCAGTACGGTCTCCCGGCAGAACAACAGCCAGAAGAAGAAACACACAAACCCCACTGCCATGATCAGCAGGAGCCGCTCCTTCTTCACTCTCTCCGACAGCCAGGCCGCCGTGAGACGTCCTGCCAGCATCATGATCCACAGCACACTGGCCATCAGCTGCGACAGGGACGCACTGAGAAGCCCGGTATCCTCAAAATATGTGATCAGCCAGCCGATCACGCCCTGTTCTGCGCACAGATAAAAGAACAGGGTAAAGGTACACAGATAAAAAATCGGTTCCCGGAAAAATCCCAAGCCGCTCTCCTTGCCCTTGTCCGCGCCTTTTCCCTTGGTGCCAGCCGGCTCTTCCGGATCTGGAATCAGGAAGTACAACAGCCAGCTTAAGATTCCCATCGCCACAATGAAATAGCAGGCATAGATCCATTTATCCGCATCCGTCCTTGTCAGCGCTGTCAGGATGATGGGAAAAGAGAATGCACCGATAGAAAACATGGCATGAAGCCCGTTTAACACACCGGCTCTTCCGGGCGCCAGGTTATTGACCGTATAGTTGCCAAAGTTACTGGAAGCGCCCCTCGCCATTCCTGTCATCAGGTACGCCGCCGCCAGCACATAGTTGTTACCGCCGCAGATGATCAGTATATAAGATAACGCATAACATGCATTAAACAACAGGATACTCCTTTTCCTGCCGATAAACACGGACAGGGTCCCCGATGCAAAACTGGAGAACAGATTCCCCACAGAATGCAGGCTGACAAGCAGGCCCGCAAAGGCATAATTCAGCCCCCTGCTCTCCCTGATAAACGGCAACAGGGAACCAATTGACAAAGCAAGTATGCCATTTAACATAAATGCCAAATAAGTGTATAGTAACTGTTTCTTTTCTTCTGCTGTCTTAAACTTCATATCATTTCCGTCCTTTTATGCCCTGGGCAAATATTTCTTCTAAATCTTTTCCATAATCCGCATAATACTGCTGATAGATCGGCTCCATCGCCGCCTGGAATTTTTCTTTTTCCTCATCGGAGAGATATATTTCTTCCACCTGGTGACGCAGTGCGTTCTCCCTGGCGCTCCTCTCATGCTCCGTCCACAGTTGTCTTTCATACAGGGCAGACTCCCTGGCACATTCCCGGATGATCTCCCTGTCCTCTTCCGACAGAAGTTCCCAGGTATGCTGGGCACAGATCTGCATTTCCGGTATCCTGATATGTTCATCCACCGTATAATACCCGGCCACCTCGTAGTGCTGCATAGCCTCATAGGAAGACCAGTTATTTTCCGCGCCGTCCACCTGTTTACGCTCCAGCGCCGCATACACTTGATCATAAGGAATCTGTACTGCTGACGCGCCCAGCGCATTCATCATCTCAGACATCATCTCCGCTTCCTGCACCCGGATGCGCAGCCCCTCCATATCCTCAAGCGTCCGGATCGGCCTGGTGGAGCAATACAGGCTCCTCGCGCCCGCATCATACCAGGACAGTCCGATCAGTCCATACTCAGCCGGATACTGCAAAAAGCGGTCGCCTATCTCTCCGTCCAGAACACGCCACATATGATCGGAGTCCTCATAGAGATAGGGCAGCTGCAGCACGTTCATCTCCGGGATAAAATCAGACATCTGCGCGATCGACACCCTGGCAAAATCAATCCCGCCGTACTGCATCTGTCTGATCACTTCCGTCTCCGAACCCATGATTCCTTCCGGACGCACCTGAATCTGAATCCTCCCCTGTGTCCGCTCCTCCACCAGCTGCGCAAACCGCAGTCCGGCAAGTGTGGTGGGATAGTCCGGCGTCTGGTTCTCCGCATAGGTAAAGACATATACAGGCGCTGCTTCCCTATCCCCCTGAAAATAAAAGAGAATAAATCCTACGGCAGACAACACCAGCGCCACAGCGAAGACAAGTATCCACTTTACTTTTCCTTTTCTGGTTTCCACACCCATACCGATCGCCATGCTCCCCGATAAACGCTCTATAGAACCGCCGTCTGCCCCTACAACAGACCATATCTGTATTCACTCGGCGTTACTCCCGTGATCCGTTTAAAAACCTTCGTAAAATAACTGGAATCCCGAAATCCCACTTTGTTGCTGATATCCTTCACATTGATGGTCATATCTTCCAACAGTTCCTTGGCCTTCTCCACCCGCAGTTCTGACAGATACATAATAAAATTCTTATCAAAATTCTGCTTGAAAAACCTGCAGAAATAAGCATCGGAATAATGCAGCTGAGCCGCTACGTCCTGTAAACTGATATCATCCATATAATGGGTCTCTATATAGCCCCTTATATATTCCGTAAAAAGCTGGTTTTTCATCGGCTCCGGCTTATCATCTTCTTTGTTTTCCTGCAAACTGTGCGGCAGTCCCCTTTCCGCCGTATCCTGAGCCGCCAGATGGATGGCTTCCTCCAGGACCATGATCAGTTCCTCCCTAGTACTTGGTTTCAGCAGATAATCCAGCGCGCGCACCTTGATCGCCCGTTTCGCATAATCAAACTCATCATATGCCGTCAGAAAGATAATACTGCAGGATTCGTTCCCTTTGCGGATTTCCTCTGCCGCCTCCAGCCCGTCAATACCTGGCATGGAGATATCGAGTACTGCAATCTGACAGTTTTCCCGCCGGAAAATCTCGATTGCTTCCCGGCCGTTTACCGCCTCGAACACTTCCACTTCATCATCAAAATAATTCCGTATGGCCTTGCCGATCACGGCCCTCTCGATCGGCTCATCATCCGCTATCAAAATACGGTATCTTCTATTCTCCAACTCCATTTCCCCTCTCATCGGGTATGCGTATACTGATGATCGTGCCAACACCTTCCCTGCTGTGAATCCTCATCTCCCCATCCGCATACATTGCATGAATCCTCTTATAGATATTAGAAAGACCTATGTTCTGATATCCTGTCTTGTCTGTTTCATCCTGCCGCAGCCTGTTCCTTAAAGAACGCAGATCGGCAAGACTCATTCCTATTCCATTGTCAGCCACAGTGATACAGATCTTGCCCCTGTTTTCCCGGATCCGTATCAGGATATGCCCGCCCTCCTCCTTACAGGACAGCCCGTGGATAATGGCATTCTCCACCAGCGGCTGAAAGGTAAAGGTGGGTATCACCACGGACTCTGCATCGGTCTGGCAGTTGATCGCATAGGTAATCCTATTACCAAAGCGCTTTTGCTGGATAAACATATAGTCCCTGATCACTTTCAGTTCCCTGGCCAGGGATACCTTTTCCTCCGGCGTCTTAAGATTATAGCGGAACAGGGAACTGAGCGCCTGTATCATGGCCTCCGTGGTCTGCGCCCCTTCTAAGTCCGCCATGCCGCCGATCACATTCAGGGTATTAAACAGAAAATGCGGATTGATCTGGCTCTTTAACAAATCCAGCTCCATGGCGTCCAGTCTGCGGGCCATCTCCAGCTTTTCCACTTCTTCCTCGTGGTAAAGATCGAGGGCCTTTCGTTTTTCCTCCAGGGCCATGATATATTCCCCGGTGGCATACTTCATCTTATTAAACGCATGTACCAGTTCCCCCATCTCATCCTTGCTCTGCAGACTTACATCCTCTATAAAAAAATCATTTTCCGCTATTTTGCGGGAAGCCTCCGCCAGATCCATCACCGGCTCCACAATGGAACTTCTCATCAATTCTGACATCTTACGGATACACAGGAAGAAGATCAACTCTATGACGATCAGCACCACGGGGATAAATATAATTGTCTTCACCTTTCTGGCATAGGCGCTGACACCGTCCTCCAAGGTCATCCTCATCAACTGATTGGAATAATTGAGCAGATAATCCTGCATCTCATAGACTTCATACAGGGAACCAATATCCTCCGATATCTTCTCCTTCATCGAAAGAAGCCCATCCCTTCTGCTACAATAAACTCTATACATATTCAGGATCGACCAAGTCTTGGCATACCGATCCGCCCCTATTTCCTGATAATCATAAGACAGTCCCGACACCTTCTGCGCAGTAACCTTAATCGCGCCCTCCAATTCTTCGCGCACATCTTCCTTCCCTGTCTTGGCATAGTTTTCAAACATCTCCGCTTCTTTCTCCATGCACTGTACGAAATCACTTACCAGGGAATTGTCTTTCAGGATCACGGAAAAATCCAACAGGGAGGATTTTATGGCCCAAGCGGCCAGAAAAATCGACAGCAGGATAATGAAAAGCACAATATCCGTGTAGAGCCTGATCTTATGTTTGATTTTCAAAGACTGCCACATATTCTTCAGCAACCGTCTCATGCGGATCTATCCTCACTGTTTCGTCTTTCCTGTTGAAAGCAAGGGGCAGCCCGCACTGCGTACTGCCCTCTTTCGCTCCATTAAGTATTGATACAGGCTTTCACCTGCTGATAAAATGCATCTCTCTCCCTGCCCAGGACTCTCTTCGTCAGCATATAGCCATGACTGGCATCCGTATAGATTATGATGATGCTGCCTTCTTTCCTGATACCCCTGACTTTGTTCCAGCGTATAAACTCACGCTGATCCCCCAATGTTACATGGATGCCCTCATCATCAAAGGTAAGTTCCGTCCCCTGCGGTGTCACAGAAACCTGTGCCCTCGCCTTCAGATAGACGCCCGCCGGCTGGATCACCGGGATCAACAGACATCCCAGAAAGAGCAGTGCCTGCAGCAGGTCGCCCGCCTGATCCCAGAACCTGACAGTCAGAAGAATGATCGCCACACCAAAAACTATATTACATACTCCCACTAAAGAACGATATGTGCGGCGCATGGACAGTTTCCAGAGATCCACTGGCTTTATTTTGCACTGAAACCGATAATACATGCATAAGCCCCTTTCCTGTTACCATACTCCCATTCTTCCTATTATTTATAGAACAGATTCGGAAGAAGCATTGTAATCTCAGGAATAAAGGTAAGCAAGAGCAGTACAATGATCATACACAGATAGAACGGTAATGTCGCCTTTACAACCTTTTCCATCTTCACCTTGCCCACAGCGGAACCGATGAACAGCACAGCGCCTACGGGAGGTGTCAGCAGACCGATACCACAGTTTAATATGACCATGATACCGAACTGGATCGCGTTGATGCCAATGGAGTTCGCGATTGGCAACAGAATCGGTGTCGCGATCAGAATGATCGGCGCCATATCCATGATACATCCCAATACCAGCAGGATCAGATTCAACAGTAATGCGATCAGGATCGGGTTATTGGTCAGACCGATCAC
>CAYUKT010000174.1:0-4008 GCA_964445285.1 uncultured Bacteroides sp.
TCCTGTAACGACTGTTCCTTCACCAAAACACCGTCTTTAAACACAGTCTGCAAAAGATTTTCCGCCACAGCCGCCTCCTCCCAGCTCAGACCGTCCCGATACTGTAATCCGCCGTTTTCCTCAAAGACCACGCAGCATCCCTTCTGACTCTTCTTGAAGCCGCCCTCTTTGGGATCTTTGAAAATCGGATACGGCTTCCCGTCTATCTCACAGTAAGTGGCCTTGATACAGGAACTGAAAGTATCCCTCGTAAAAGGCTTCAGCACACCGTCTTCCTCAATACACTGGAAGGAAAACGAACCCACGCCGAGCGCCACATTGGAGCAGGCAAACCCATTTTCCATCAAAATCCGATAAATCTGCTCACAGCGCTGTACTGTGATGGAATCTCCATAAATCGCTTTCACATGAGGATTTAAAACCTTATAACCCTTGCTGTTGACCGTCCCGCCAAACTCTTCCCAAAGCTTGAAAACAGTCTTCGTCACCACCTCCACACAATCGCCGGAATCCCCCCGCATCAGCATACAGCCGTTATGCGAAAGAATCTCCTCTTTTAACAGCGGCAGCAAAGTATCGATCACATGCCAATAATCGTAGGAATCCAATACCACCGAAAAACTGGTATTGGGATAAATCTCAGTCAGCAGTCTGCGAAGCAGGGTGATCTCATCGCCGTCCACGGCGAAGTTACTGCACATCACCGCATGTTCCGTGCTGGGACTGCCAAAGGCAACCGGCTCTTTCGTGCAGTCACAGGCATACATCTGTTCCAGATAAGGCACCACCGGCACCGTGGCCGTATTGAGGAAAGACATGCACCATCCTGCCCCCGCTTTGACTGCAGACTCCGTACATTCCTCTCCCCTGAAATCAAATGCCCCCAGAGCCTTGGCCCTCTCTATGGTGTCATCACAGGTGAGGGCATAATATTTGTTGACAATCTCCCGGTACGTATAGCCCACCGTAGCGGCAATCATGGGATGCCAGCTCTCCGCGCTGATCAGGCTTTCCAGCGCCTGCGGCAGCCAGGCAAATTCCGGATGGGTATTGGTAATGCCAAACATCGGCACATGGACGGGCACCCTCGTTCCCTCCGGCAGCGCCATGATCTCAATGGGCAGATAACCCAGTCTGTGGAGTTTCTCGATTTTTTCAATGCCGTATACATTCTGTCCCAAAGTGTTGTCCAATACCCGCTTATACTCTCCGATCACTTCCGCAAAGAGCCTCTCAAAAAACTCCCGGTTAAAATAATCGATCAGGTATGTCTTGATCATTCCCTGTAATCCGAACATCACCACCTTATCCCATCTGTCAATCCGGCTCATTCTCGGTGTGAAATAGGACACTGACTTTGTCATCTTCTGAGGAAGCATCTCCGCGTGTACCGCCTTATAATAATCAATCAATAACATTGGATTCGTCTTATACATAATCGAGCACCTCTATCCTTTCATGTTTTTCTGTAAAAATGCTGTTGGTGGTAAATACTTTCTCAATCAGTCCGCTTGTCAGGACGTCTCCCTCTAAAATGGTATTCTCACAATGGGAAACATACAGATAAATCTCCTTTGCCCCAAGTTCTTTCAACTTTCTGGCACTGAAATAGAATGTACCGCCCCTGCTGGAAATATCATCCATGATGAGAATCTTTCTGTCCCGGATACAGTCTGTCATGCCGGACACCTCAAGTCCCCTGATATCCCCGGTCTCCCAATCCCGGTTCTTGATGCCGAAGGCATAGGGAAGGGGAAACATCCCGACATAGCGTTTGCAAGCCCCCTCATCGGGATAGAACATGGTCAGGTTCTCCATGCCGCCGATCCTGCCAATGACTTTTCGGGCAAAAGTCTCCGGCGTCTTCACCCGAATCCTGTCAAACAGGGCCTCGCTAACCGTAGAATGAGGATCCAGCACCGTGACTGATGTAAAGTTCAGCCAGTTGATGACCTGTGCAAAATATTTTAATGTGAACACATCCTTCGCGTTTTTGACTCTGTCCTGGCGTGCATTGGGGATATAGGGCATATCGAGGGACAGGTCTGTTATACCGCGGGCCCTAAGATGTCCCGCCAGATAGATCAGGGTTACCAACTCTTCGTTATTCTCAAACAGCCAGGTAAGGACTGCCTTTTGCTCCTGTCCCTTTATATGGCTGTCTTCCGGAACTGCCTCCTTTAATAAAAGTGTTCCGTCCGGGAATTTATTGACACACACGTCATTTTTATTGATTTTGATCATTGCAATACCTTCCTTTTCCTGTAACGTGCCTCTATCTGATATCTATCTGGCACATCTTCATGGTCTGCAGCGCTGCCTCGTGGGTTTCCGGTGTGACACCGGCGCAGCAGTCTGCCCGGACCGTAATGTCCGCCTCTGGAAAATTGGCCTTCAGCAACAGCACGTTAGAAACGACACATATGTCAGTACAAAGACCAAAACATTCAATCTCCAATTCTTCCTGACTGCCTTCTTTACGGATCTCTTCCGCCAATTGCGTAGAACCAAAGGTACCCTTTTCGAGGATTTTGTATTCCTTATCTGACAATGCTGTCATTATTGCTTCATGAAGACGCCATCCCTCTGTCCCCTTTACACAGTGCACGACCGGAAGCTTCTTTCCCTCGGCTGTTTCCAGGTAATTACTCTGGTGTGTATCCATGGTCACGTAGATGCTGCCCTCAAACCGTTTGATCTCAGCCGCCGCCTGTCCTACAATGGCCTGTGCCTCCCCGGTTCCCAAAGAACCAGCAATAAAATCATTCTGCATATCTACAACTACTAAAATCTTTTTCATACTTTTTTACCCCTTTCCTTTTTGCATTCCGCTTTTTCGTCCTTTTTTTCATTGTTCCTTTTTATTATTATCTATTTGTTAATAACAATATTATAATATCAAAATGTATTTGTCAACACTAAATTTATATTATTTTGAACAAAAAAAAGCCCGCAGACCATATGGCCTGCGGGAAGTCTTCTCTTTTTATATCATTATGTTTATTGCGAAAGCACCTTGGATACCTCAAAGGCATACTCCGGAATTCCCTTCTGCATATTCAAGGCCTCCTCGATATCGAAATCCAAAAACTCTCCGTGCTGGTATCCCACCACACGGTTGGTCTTGCCCTCACACAAGATGTCTGCGGCATAACAGCCCATAATGGAAGCATAATACCTATCCTTACAGGTCGGGGAACCGCCTCGCTGCATGTAGCCGAGGATGGTAGCCCTGGTCTCAATACCTGTAGCCGCCTCGATTCGCCGCGCCATGGAAGTGGAATGACCGATACCCTCCGCATTGATGATCAGATGGTGGGTCTTGCCGCGCTTCCTGTTGGCTATGATATTATTAATGATCTGCTGTTCATTGTAATCGTACTTTTCCGGAAGCAGGATATCCTCCGCTCCATTGGAGATGCCGCACCACAGAGCGATATAGCCGGCATTTCTGCCCATAACCTCGATGATACTGCAGCGCTCATGGGAGGAAGATGTATCACGCACCTTATCGATTGCCTCCATAGCCGTATTGATAGCCGTATCAAATCCAATCGTATACTCGGTGCAGGCAATATCCAGGTCAATCGTGCCCGGCAGACCGATGGTATTGATTCCGTGTCTGGATAACGCCTGTGCACCGCGGTAAGAACCGTCACCGCCAATAACCACCAAACCGTCAATCCCATGCTTATGACAGATATCAGCCCCCTTCTGCTGTCCCTCCTCCGTGCGGAACTCATGACACCTGGCTGTCCCCAGGATGGTACCGCCACGCTGGATTGTATCCGACACACTCCATTTCTCCATATCTATAATCTCTTCGTTCAGAAGACCCTGATAACCTTTTTTAATCCCCTTGACCTTGACGCCATTGGCAATCGCTTTCCTGACCACTGCACGAATGGCTGCGTTCATGCCGGGAGCATCTCCGCCGCTTGTCAACACACCGATTGTCTTGATCTGTTTCGCCATACCAATAACCATACCTTTCCGCTTCGCCATATG
>CAYUKT010000174.1:4108-5594 GCA_964445285.1 uncultured Bacteroides sp.
AGTCTTCCCACCAATCCTTCTTCTGCACGCACATTCCAATTAGATGGCAATGGATTCATTGCCTTCGGATTCTCCACGTAAATCACCACGCTGTCATGCCCTTCGGAGTCCTTCAACACTTCAAACAGACCATCCTTGCGGCTTTCGTAATCCTCTTTGGTGGGGAACTTGATCCATAACTTTCTGGGGATCTGTTCAAAAGGCGTGATCCGTTCACAGACCAGCTTGCCGTCTTTATCTTCCTCCACGGAAACCCGGCCCTTGACAAAGACCTTGCTGTCCTCTGTGATGCTGCTGCCGAACTTCTCATAATCCCGAGGGAACACGATAACTTCCACCGTTCCCACCAGATCCTCTATCTGTAAAAAGGCCATCACCTTTTCGTTCTTCGTATATTTAATCTTTTTCTCCGCCACCAGCCCGCCAATTGTGACAGAAGCCCCGTCCGCCACCGCAGTGCCGCCAATCTCTTCATTCCAGGCAAAATCCGCCGTGGTATTGGTAATATTCTTGCGCCACAGTTCCTGATATTCCTCCAAGGGATGGCCGCTGATATAGATGCCCAGCACCTCTTTTTCAAAAGCCAGTTTCATCTCCTTGGAATACTCGCCCACATCCGGCAGGCTCACCTCATAATCCACCTTGTCATCCTCGGACGCAATGTCAAAGAGGGAGATCTGCCCCGCCAGATTGTTCTTGCGGTTCTGCTGTACACTTTCTATAACCTGCAGATAAACACTCAAAAGCTGTTTACGCGTGCCGCCCAGACTGTCCATGGCGCCTGCCTTGATAAAGTGCTCCACAATCCGCTTGTTCATATCCCGGTCTGTCACGCGGCTGGCAAAATCCGCCAGATTCTTGTAGGGTCCCCTGGCCTTTCTCTCTGCCACCACAGCTGCGATCAGTGGAGTGCCCACACTTTTGATGGCGTTTAGGGCATAACGGATCTGATTGCCGGACACAGAAAATCCTTTTTCCCCCAGATTGATATCCGGCGGCAGGATCTGAATCCCCATGCTCCGGCAGGTCATGATATACTCAGACACTTTGCTGGGATTATCGATCACAGACGTCATCAGGGCCGCCATAAATTCCACCGGATGGTAGTATTTTAAATATGCCGTCTGGTATGCTACCACTGCATAACAGGCCGCATGTGATTTGTTAAAGGCATACTTGGCAAAATCCATCATCGTATCATAGATATGATCCGCCACCTTCGCATCAATCCCGTTGGCCACACAGCCGGGTACACCTTCCTCCGGGTTACCATAGGTAAAGTTCTTGCGCTCCTGCTCCATCACATATTGCTTCTTCTTACTCATGGCGCGGCGCACCAGATCGCTCCTGCCCATGGTATAGCCGCCCAGATCCCGCACGATCTGCATGACCTGTTCCTGATAGACGATACAGCCGTAGGTAGGAGCCAGGATCGGTTCCAGCTGGGGGCAGTCGTAGGTCACCGACTTCGGATTGTTCTTGCCTT
>CAYUKT010000175.1:0-5592 GCA_964445285.1 uncultured Bacteroides sp.
ATTTGTGATTGGAAATAGAGGATATATTTCATGGGAAATAAGAGGAGAAGGATATAGTGAAAACTCAGATATTAAATGGTTCTCCAAGAATAAATGGTGATACTTGCAGCCTTATTAATAGAATCACTGAAAAAATTGAAGGAGAGTATAGAATTTTAGATGCCTATAGGTGTAATATTTCACCTTGTCTTGATTGTCGGTATTGTTGGAAGAATAATGGATGTGCAATTGATGATAATAACGTACTTTTGGGATTAAATAGTATTTTAGGATTTTTTACAAATAGCGAATAATCAGAATTCTGGATTATTGCAAGTTGTAGGTGATATAAACGATATCCGACCCATTATTGTTGAATAAACCCGAAGAAGCGGCAGATCGGACGGCATTATTACTGGAGCAGTTCAGAAAAGAATTAAAACTTGTTATTCATATTAAGTATCATTTCCATGCTCTGTCAGGTATTCATAAAAGCGTAAAACCGATTGCAGGAGAGAAAATGATACAAAAAGAACATCCGAGTTCATTTTTAGGAACTGATCGGCTGGGGAAGGAGTATGAAATTACAGGTTTCTGAAATATATCCGCATTATTATTGCATGAAAAATCAATATATTATAAAATACTTACAAAGGACAGATGCAATCAACATTGAATGACAAAATCTATCATTAGGGGAAAGGAACAAAAATGGACAACGATTACAATCAACAGGCTAATGTAAATTCTGATCAACAGGGCAATGCCTATCAGCAGGGGAATTTTTCACAGCAGGGCAATGTCTATCAGCAGGGAAACCAATACCAACAAGGTAATGCCTATCAGCAGGGAAATCCATACCAACAGGGCAATGCCTATCAGCAGGGGAATCCGTACCAACAGGGTAATGCTTATCAACAGGGGGATCCGTACCAACAAGGCAATGCCTACCAACAGGGGAGTCCTTATCAACAGGGCAATGCCTACCAGCAGGGGAATCCATACCAACAAGGCAATGCCTATCAGCAGGGCAGCTCCTACCAACAGATTCATCCCTACAAGAATAATGGTTACGGGAATCAGGGCGGATCTTATAATTATGACGGTAATTGCGAACCGCAGAAAGCGCCTAACATATTGCAGCAGTTTGTGCTTGCTTTTATTCCGCCCAGGTATGACGGGTTGACGAGGGTAAAGACCGGAAGTATGATCGGGTTCGTGACGCTTCTGGCGCTGGTGGCGACCATTATATCGTTTTTGAGCCTGATGATCGGCTTTTCACCCAGCGATATGAAAGAATTGGCAGGATATCTGCCGGATTTTGAGATCAGCGGCGGACGGTTGCATTTAGACGAGGATTTCATGTATGATGAAGACCCGATACTGATTTATATGACAGAGGATATCGATGAGTTTACTTATGAGGATGCGGCTGAACTGGCAGGCGAAGGTTATCAGGATGTTTTGCTGGTAGGACGGAATAGGATTTCTGTTATGCAGAATGGAGAATATCAGCAGTTGGATTTCGCTGATTTTGGGAGCGAGCTGGAGATCAGCAGGGAATGGATCATTGAACAGCTGATACCGATCATTATGGTGGTGATCGTAATAGGATATATCTGTTTCTTTATAGGAAGGATTTGCTGGTATTTCCTGTGCGCAGCAATTTATATGCTGTTTGGGATGCTGATCGCGTCCATTATGAAAAAGCAGCTGTCGGCGGGAGCATTGTATAGGACGGCAGTATATGCTAAAGTATTGATGTTTGTGATAGCGACACTTATCAGTGCGGTTCCTTTTGTTGTCTTATCAGTGCCTTTTATGTTTAGGCTTGTAATTACTTTAGTATTTATGGGATTTGCAATAGCGAAACTGCCTGATAATTGCTGACGGTCATCTTACGATAGGGAAATCAGTTTCAACATAACAGTCACACGGTAATCATGTTAGTAAAATATGGGAATCCGTAGTTAAAAAGTACCGCTTATGGCGGTGCTTTTTTTGTGATAAATTGTTGAAATAAAATAACAGCTATGCTACAATTCTCTTATGACCATGTTCCAGTTTCACTTTATGGCAGGATAACCTCAATACGGCTATGTTACCATGCGGGTAAAGCTGGTATTTTAGTATTAAAACACTTGTGTAGCTATTTATAGTACATAAAGTAACGGAAGGAGAATAATATGCGCAAAAGTATCAAAATAATGGTGGGGCTCAGGGTAGCTGCAGCATTTATAGCGGTCTTGTTGTTCAGTACACTCACAACCAGAAATATCATGAGAATGGAAGCCTCCGAGGAGTATAACATTGAGGTGAACGCCCTGTTGCAGAGAGCCCAGAAAGCGGAGGCTGCGCATTACAAGTGGTCCGGTAATCTCAGTAATGCCCTGTATGCTGGGAAGGAGTTTACCGGCAGTACGGATCCGACTGGATGTGTGCTGGGACAGTGGCTTTATGGTGAGGCGGGCACAGACGATGGGACTATTCTCAGCCTGCGCAGCCAGCTGGAACCATTACATAAAGAGCTGCATGAGTCAGCCATCTATGTGTTGGAACTGATGCAGACTGATCCGGAGCAGGCACAGGCGTATTATCAGGAGACCATTTCAAGTAATTTGGAGACATTGATAGGACTTCTGGATCAGGTGGTGGAGCGTGGCGTTACGCTGAATGAAATCAGTGAAGAAAACATGCATAATACAGTAATGACCATGCATTATGTTACGATTGGAGGCTTGAGCCTGACGATCATCTGCCTTTTTAGCCTGGTCATTTATATTATAAGATGTGTAGTGAAACCGATTCTTGTCATCACTAACAGGACAAAGCCTTTGCAGGATGGTAATTTAAGTTTGGAATTGACTTATAATGCCAAAGATGAGATAGGCGATCTGAGCAGGACAATCAGGAATTCCATAGAGCAGATAAGTCAGTATATAGAAGATATCAACCGTATGATGTCAGAACTTTCCAGGGGAAATTTCAATGTCAGGTCTTCTGTGCCTTTCATCGGGGATTTCAGTTCCATTGCAACGTCTATTGAAAGCTTTACCGATTCGTTATCAGTGGCCATGGGCAATATCCATAATGTGGAACAGAGGGTGTACGGCCATGCGAGGACGCTTTCCGATGGTTCCCAGATGCTGGCACAAGGTGCAACGGAACAAGCCAGCGCAGTAGAAGAACTCTCCTCAACGCTGGATGAACTGGCGAGAAGTGCGAAGCAGAATATCCAGAAGGCTTCCGAAATGCGGGATAATGCGCATCTTACCGGCAAGCAGGTGAACTTGAGCAGTCAGCAGATGGATCAGCTGATCAGCGCCATGGATAATATCAGTTCGACATCCCAGCAGATTGAAAAGATTATCTCCACGATTGAAAATATTGCATCCCAGACCAATATCCTGGCCTTGAATGCAGCCGTGGAAGCAAGCAGGGCGGGCGAGGCAGGAAAAGGTTTTGCAGTGGTGGCTGTGGAAGTGCGTAATTTGGCCGCACAGTCGGACCAGGCAGCGAAGGCTTCCAAGGAGTTGATCGAGAATTCCGTGCAGGCAACAGAACGCGGCAGTAAGATTGTGAAAGAGGTTTCGGAGTCCTTACGCAAGACCCTTGATCTGGTAATGAAATCCAACAGCGCCATCGATGAGATTACGGATGCGGTGGAAGAGGAAGCGACCTCTATTGAGCAGGTGGCCGAGGGTATCGGACAGATTGCCAGCGTGGTACAAACAAACTCCGCGAACAGCGAGGAGTCGGCGGCTGTCAGTGCAGAGTTGTTTGAGCAGGTGAACCGTATGCAGGATCAGACCAATAAGTTCCAGTTAAAACAGAGATAAACGGCATATATAGCTGTTATATGGAATGAGCATCCAAGATGTTGGGTGCTTATTTCTTTTTTTGTAAGTTATCGCTTGTTATGCGCCAGGTTTTATCATATAATATATAGTCAGGAGCATAACAGAGAATATAAAGGAATGTAATTGGAGGAAATATGAGAAGAGGCGAAAGAGGAATGAAAAAATTTATGAAACTGGCAGCTGTCGTAGCATTTGCTTTGGTGACTGTGATTATGTCCGGCCATGGACATATGGATGTGCAGGCGGCAGGGCGTCCTGTGGAGATCAGCAGTTGTTTGATTTCCGGTGACAACGTACTTTGTATGCTCAAGGCCCAAAGTGTGCCGAGCAGTGATGATGGCAAATATTATATCTATGCCAACGAAGTGTTTGAGGATGGACCAGAAGGAGAGGTTGTGGCTACGGTCGATGCCAAGTCCTCGGTTACGGCAAGTTTTCCGCTGAATTATAATACTGAGGATTCCAACCTGAGCCGCAAGTTCCTGGTGGCAGTGAAAAGAAACGGGCAGATGATGCAGGTCAGTGACGAGCATTATATTACGAATCCGGAGGAAATGGCAGCGTTTACTTCACCGCGGATGGTTACCGGGATCAAGGGAATCTTGTTAGATACGACAAGGGTTCTTGACGGGGATTTAGAGGATTTGGGGGTTCAGCAGGTCATTTATAATCTCAGTGTAGATGAGCTTTGTTCCGGCGCCGATGTCCCTGGGGCGATTCCTTTTGACTATAATGGAAGGACATACTATTTTGATAACACGACAGTGACGCATTATGATCTGCTGTTCAAGCTTTTAAATGAAAAGGGTATTCAGATAACGGTCGTTCTTTTAAATAAGGGAGAGGGCGCTTACTCCCAAGATCTGGTACATCCGATGGCTAAGGAAGGTGATGTGGATTGTCCGGGTTATGCACTGAACGTAGCGGATGCGGATGGGGTCAATCACTTAAAGGCGGTGTGCGCTTTTCTGGGACAGCGTTATTCCGGCAGGACAGATTGCGGACAGATTGATAACTGGATCGTGGGCAATGAGGTCAATGCCAGGACAGAGTGGTGGTATATGAACTCCACTTCCCTTGATGTCAACGTGAATGTTTATGTGAAGGCGTTCCGTATCATGTACAATGAGATGAAGGCCATGAACGCTAACGTACAGATTTACAACTCCATCGATCAGGAGTGGAATCGGAAGTCCAATCCGGGAAGTTTTCTGGCGAAAGAGTATCTTGACAAGTTTAATTATTATATGAACCGTGAGGGTAATATTGACTGGGGACTTTCCTATCATCCTTACAATTCACCCCTCTATGATCCTTATGCCTGGAATGGTCCGGCGGTGTGGGTGAAGCAGAATCTTTCCACTCCTTATATCACTATGCAGAACGTGGATATTCTGATAGATTACATGCATGAGGATAAATTCCTGAATCCTTCCGGAGAGGTGCGGAGCATTTCCCTGGCGGAGATTGGCTATACTTCTTATTTTGGGGATTCCAAGCAGGAAGCATCGGTTGCCTATGGTTATCTGAAAGCGGCTTCCCTGCCGGATGTGGATGCTTTCATGCTCTTTAGGCTGACGGATGATGCCCATGAGATGGAGAGTAAGCTGTGTCTTGGGATTGAAGACCAGGCCGGGAATAAGAAGCCCGCTTATGATATCTATAAGAACCTGGGAACGGCAAATGAGGGCAAGGCAAAAGAGAGAGCTTCCGAGATCATCGGTATGGATATAGATGAGATGATCCGGGATAA
>CAYUKT010000176.1:0-5582 GCA_964445285.1 uncultured Bacteroides sp.
AAAAAATACGAATTGAACGATTTGATAAATGAACACATTCATGCGTTTGTCGTGGGGGATATGGGAGAGGGATTGCGTGGGGCAGTCCCTTTCTGTTATAATCGATAACGAGAAAAGCGTGTAAAAGAGGAACGAAACATGGCCAGATACAAGATAATTGCCCTCGATATGGACGGCACACTTTTAAAATCGGATAAATCATTGGATCCGGATACTATTCGGGACATTGGAGCGGCGGCCGGACAAGGCATTGAGGTGATTTATTGTTCCGGGCGCGGTGTCATGGAACTGGATTCTTTTTTGTCACAGCTTCCCTGTATGCGGTACGCTGTCTGTATGAGCGGCGCCCTAGTGTATGACCTGAAAAAGCAAAGAAGTATATACTCTCAGACAGTATCAGGAGAGTATGCCCGGGAGATCGTTGAGACGGCGGCAAGGTATGATGCTATGGCACATTTCCTGACAGAAAAGGAATCGATAGCAAGGGCGGACCAGGTGATGAGTATGGCAGATTTTCATATGGGTATCTATCAGTCGATGTTCTCAAAATTGACCAAAAAGGTCAATGATATGGCGGCAGAAGCGCTGCGGCATGATGTGATCCCGAAGGTGAACGTTTATTTTCGTTCGGCCAGGGACAGAGCGGAAGCCTATGAGGCGTTAAAACACCTGCCTTTGTCGTTTGCGTTTGCGGAAGAGACATCTCTTGAGATGAACGCACAGGGAGTGACCAAGGCCAGCGGCCTGCAGGCTTTGGCAGCACATCTGGGGATAAAGATGGAGGATACGGTGGGAATCGGAGATGCAGATAATGACCACAATGGTGTGGGCGAGGCTGTCAGAAAATATTGTCTGGCAGGGTAAAGGGACTTTTATCCGGAATATAGAGATAGTGATAAAGGGAAGAGAGAAAAAGACGTGGAAAAGTATATGGGTGACGGAATAAAGAAATATGAATATGTTATGGAGCCATCGGAAATACGGGAGTTTTGCATGGCAGTCTTGTGGGAACAGTTTAAATGCCGCAAGGGAGCATGGCTGCGGCTTATGCTCATCGTGGCGCTGGAATTTTTGATCATTCCCAAGGCTGCTTTGCTGGTTGTCGGTTTGCTATTGCTGTTGTTTGTTGTGTCAGGGATTTATAATTATACGGTCACATACAATCTTTTATCGGGCCAGCCCTGGTGCGTCTGGGTAGAAGGCGGCACCTTCAAGGCGATAAGAGGAGATTACAGCGAGGTGCCGTGCAGAAATATACAGTTTATCCGTATCAAGAAACATTTGGTGATGCTGGGATACATGCAGGCGGTAAAGCGTCCTGCATGGTTTGTGATGCCGTCCCGTGTCTTTGTAAACGGGATGGAGCGGGAGGCATTCCTGAACCAGATCCGTAATCCGCAGGCGGAAGCCGGAGCGGAGTATACGGATGCGGTGCAGACAAGGATGGAATCTGCAGACGGGTACAGGACGGAGTATGGCAGTGTGGCCGGGCAGGAGATGGCTGGTGCACAGGGTATGGCTGATTTACAGGAATATATGCGGTTTCATTTCATGCTGGACGGCGAGAGATGGGTGCGGTTCCAGAAAGGTGCCGCAGATATTTTGAACAGCACGAGCCTGGGAATACCCATGCGGCTCTACGGCATGATCATCGTGGGGCCTGTGATGGCGGTTGCTGTGACAGTCTGCAGCTATTTTGTGGCGAGAACGCTCAACTGGATGCTGGTGGTTTTTTGTCTTTCCATTACCATCTGGATGATTTTACGGCTGTATTGCCGCAACCCGGAAAAAGAAATCCGCAAGCAGCTGCGGTCACCGGAAATAGCGGCTAAAGTCTGTGGGCCCTGGCAGGTGTCTCTGGCCAGGGAGGGGATAACAGCCATTATGCCGATGGACATGAAGAGCATTTATTCCTGGGATTCATTGCAATGGCTGGTGGAGACAGAGGAAGCCTTCTACCTTTTTCATCAGGATAAAAGACATTATATCATGGTTGCCAAGGCAAGTTTTGTCAGTTGGGAGCAGGTGGATGCGTTCCACCGGATCTGTGCGGAACATGGGATCAGGAAGGCCGCGCCGAAGAGGGCATTTTATGTGCCGGGCTGGCTGACCTGGGTGATCTTTGTCCTGATCATAGGAGTGAGCCTGGCGGTTCTTATGGCGAGCATCTTCCGGGATACCAGCGGTGTGACAGGAAATGCCAGGGCGGAGTATCCTGTCTATGTGCCGTTGGATCAGCAGGTGGAGGTCCTTGCTTCCCTGGGGATTTCCGTGCCGGAAGAGACGGTTGCGTCCGTGCGGGAATTTATGACGAAATATGATAATTATGACCTGGTGGAAGGCAGTCCTTATACCTGGCTTCTGATGGATGTGGGTGTGCCTGAGTATGATGAGGACTGGAATCTGGTGGGCTATTCCGACCAGGTATTCTGGTTTGACTTTGAAGGGTCTGATCTTTCCACAGATTATATTGATATCTTAAATGGTATGCTGGCGCTGGCCCATGGAAGCCCGATTGAGAGTGTCAGTGAAATCAGGGAAGAGATAGATGATGCGGAATGGGAAAGAGGCTGGGGTACCGTCACGGTCAGCCTGGACTGGCAGGGGCAGACGTATCTGTATGACATGAAAATGTTTTATGATTGGATCGATGAAGAGGTACTGGGCATACTGAATCCGCTTTTGGAAAAAGAAGGGGCGCAGAAGTATTTTTATGTGACAGGAGATAATGGCCAAGGCGCCATTGTATTTTTCTGCACGCCGCAATGGGCGGAGGAATTTGAGCAAAAGACGGGCCTTTTATTGGAAATGACCAGGACGAAGGCCGATAAAATCCGGTAAGGCAGCGATATACGAAAGACCGATGCTATAAAAAATTGCGACAGTGTAAATCATTCAAGGAGAATGCGGAGCATTCTCTGAATCGAGCGCGCTGGCGCTCTATTTTTTTAAGAATTCCTTGCGGTACTGGCTGGGCGAAATGTTATAGTAGGTGCGGAAAGCCTTGCTGAAATAGTGGTTGTCCGCATAGCCCAGACGCTCTGCGATATCGATGATCTTATTATTTTCGTCTTCTAAAAGTTCTTTGGCGCGCTCCATGCGCAGTTTCAGGACATATTCATAGATGGTGTAGCCGTATTTGTTGCGGAACAGTTTGGTCAGATATTCGATGGAAAAGTAATACTTTTCTGCAAACATGGTAATCTTGATATTCTGGCAGTAGTTGCTGTCGATGTACTCTTTGATGACACGGACGGCCTCCTCGGGAGAGATTTCTTCTTTCTCGGTTTCCTCGGATTCCCCAAAGACTGCGTCCGGGTCGATGCGCAAGATCGCCCTTTCGATAGCTGTGTTTAATTCTTCTTCTACGATCGGTTTTAACAGATATTCGCAGGCACCGTAACGAATGGCCTGCTGGGCATAGGAAAACTGATCATAGCCGCTGACCACGATGTACTGACTGTCAGGGAATTCCTGTGAGGCTTTCATCAGAAAAGAGGCGCCGTCCATGATCGGCATATTCATATCTACAAATACCAGATTGGGACGAAATTCCCGCATGGCGGACAGACCGTCCTTACCATTGACAGCAAGACGGGGAGATTCCACATGATAATATTTCCAATGCCCGAGTTTTTGAATGGCAATCTGCACTGGCTTTTCATCATCAATAATGAGTGCTTTATACATAGGGTACTCCTTTCATGACCGGAAGAGTCAATACAATCTCCGTGTATTGTTTTTCCTGGGTATGGATGTCCAGAGAGGCGGGTTTGTCATAGAGCAGACGTATTCGGCTGTAGAGATTGGCAAGGCCGATTCCGCCGTATTTACCGGTATTTTTCTGTAGATCAAAGTCGGTATACAGTTTGTCAAGCTGTCCGGGTGCAATGCCGCATCCATTATCCCGCACTGAGATTATGACGGATGTGTCATTATATTCCGCTGAGACTTCTATGGAGATTGTTTCTGTGCTGCCGGATTTTCCGTGTATGATGGAATTTTCCACCAGTGTCTGGATACTGATCTTGGGAATCAGGCAGTTTTCAGTGTCCGGATCAATGCTGCTGGTAAATTCCAGGGCATCGTCCATGCGGATCTTTTGCAAAAAGATATAATCGTTTACATAGTTCATCTCCTGTTTCAGAGGCACCAGTGTGTCGCCTTTGATGGTATAGCGCAGGTTGGAAGCCAGAGCAGTGATCATCCGATGAATCTGAGGCTGGTCGTTGACGAGGGCTTCCGTGGAGACGGCCTGCAGAGTGTTATAGAGAAAGTGCGGATTCAGCTGGGCCTCCAGAGCCGCCAGTTTAGCATCCTTTTCGCTTAGTTCCGCCACATAAGTGCGTTTGATGAGCTGGTCGATATGGGTGACCATGGAGTTAAAACTCTCTGAAAGTCCACAGATCTCAGTGCTTCCTGTCACATGAATCCTGGCGTGGAAATCACCCTCACCGGTCTTCTGCATCTGGGTGGCGAGCATCCGCAGGGGGATCGTCAGAAGACGCAGGAGCATGTAGATTAAGAGGATAGTAAAGAGCCATACCCAGATGCCGCTTACAAGAATGGACTGCCTGAGCTGTCCTATTTGGGAATCTATGTAAGAGAGCGGCGTCAGGCTGACCAGGCGGATACCGGTCGATTCACTGCATGCTTCCACGAGCAGGAAAGACTGGCCGATAAATTCCACTGTTTCATATCCGTCAGGCTGCTTTTTACGATTGGAGAGGGCAGACATAAATTCCCTGCTGCTGCCCGGCAATTTTTCATGGTTGGAAAAAATAATCTCTTCGTTATCATTCAAGAAGACAATGATCTCATCATGTTCCGCGTGATTCTCGATCAGCTGTTTGGCATAGGTATCATCCAGTTTCAGACGGACAATAGCCTGACTGACCCGGCCTTTGATCTGAAAGAGGGAGTGGTAGTAGATGAGGCTTGCGGTAGAATCCGAGACCTTGATGCTGTGATGCAGGCTGCTTGTTTCACAGTCTAAGAGCGCTTCATGCACACCCTCCGGCGCGGCTTCCTGGGCAATGATGTGTTGCTGGCCATTGGTGCGGCCAATGGAAAGGTCCTGATGGAGCAGGTACAGTTCATAGTCCAGGATATCGTTCCTTGTATAGTAATAGTAGAACATCTGCTGTTTGGCGTAAGAGAGCTGTTCGGAAGTCAGGGGAGTATCCTGTTCCACAATCCTGGTAAAACGAGAATCATAGTAAGGCTGGATACAGAAATTGGCAAGATCTAAAAGGTAATTATCCAGGTTCTCCAGTTCCAGGCTGAGAATCTTACAGGTGGTATCGATCTGATTGTTGATGGTCAGATTTCTGGTGGAAGTGTAGTCCTTATAAATCAGATAGCCGGCTACCAGGGTAGTGATCAGAACCATAAATATGGTTAACTGCATCCAGAGGGCGGTACGGCTAAGCAGTGTCTTGCAATATGTTTTTAGGCTTCGGATAATGTTTCGCTGCTTCATGATCCTCCTGTGTGGGATTGTGCAAACTGCCATTCCATATAGGGCGATACCACACATTTCTTACAAAACATATCTTACTATATTCTCAAAAACAGGACAA
>CAYUKT010000177.1:0-5565 GCA_964445285.1 uncultured Bacteroides sp.
AGATTCCGAATCTGATCCTGTATCACACGGAAGATAGTCATATTGAGCAGAGAAAAGAATTGTATGGCGCTGAAGGCAGACAGTATTATTGTGGGAATCTTTGCGTGCCGGACGATCTGGAACAGTATGATTTGGTGTAGATGATTCGAAGGCAGGGTGCATAACCAGGAAAGGATAGACAGCAATATGGACAGGCCGAATTATTTTCAGACAGCATTATCCAATTTTGCCACAGATGTGGCCTGCGGCGGCGCTGTCAGGCATCTGACGGATATCGGCTGCACCCTGGACCAGATTGTGGAACGGCTGGATTATCCGGCGTCCCGGACCAAAGTACAGAAGATCATGATGGACTATCTGTACGAGAGCCGGGTGCTCCTGCGGGAAGAACCGTCTGCGGCCCTGTTTGCCGGGCGGGAAGAATATGTACAGGAACAGGATGTCTATGGAAGACGGACTTTGCGCAGGATTATTCATGACCAAAATAGTCAATATAAAATGACGGACACGCCAAATTTGACGCCAATGTCGCGGAATGAAGAAATAGCGGGAAAACAGGAGATTTTCTGGAAGGAATCATTGTATGATGCCAGGCGGGACGGGAAACTGACAGAATTGTTATATAGGAAGTGTCAGGAGAATGGCGAAAATTTCAGTTATGTGTCCTGTGCCTTTGCATTTTTAAATATTGACTCAAATGGTTATTCTATAAATGAGGAAAGCAATGCCCAAACAGAGAGCATCAGCTGCCTTCATAAACGTCAGCAGGAATACCTGAGGGGAATCCGTTGGGAGAAGCCAGTTGTGTATCACAGGCTCAACCAGAGGATGCAGGAGATTATCGGCAAACTATATGAGGCGGGTGCTTACAGAGGTGTCTGCTATTTTGCGGTCAGCCGGGACAGAATGAAGATTATATAGGTGCCATAGGGGGAAAGAAATGAACACAAAAAATTTAAAGAACGAAACATTTTCTTGTCAGCATACTTCTTATTTAGAAGGGTTGTTTGATTTCATAGATCACAGTCCCACCTGCTTTCATGCGGTGGCAAATATGGAAGAAGAGCTGGAAAGAGCTGGCTATCAGCAGCTTTTCGAAAAGAATATCTGGCAGATTAAGGCAGGTGGAAAATATTATGTAAACCGAAATGGTTCCGCTGTTATCGCTTTTTCCATTCCGCAGAGAGAGCAGAAAGGGTTCCATATCGTGGCGGCGCACAGTGATTCCCCTTGTTTTAAACTCAAAGAACTGCCGGAACTTGCTGTGGAGGAGCATTATCTGAAATGGAATGTGGAGAAATACGGGGGGATGATCCTTTCTACCTGGCTTGACCGTCCATTGTCGGTTGCGGGCCGGGTGGTGTATAAGGGCCCGGATGGATTGATGACTAAACTGGTCAATGCTGATCGGAATGTGGCGGTGATTCCCAATGTGGCCATACACATGAATCGGGATATGAATAAAGGAATCGAGTATAATCCGCAGACAGATATGTCTCCGTTAGCGGGTGGTATAAAAGAAAAGGACGGCTATCTTTCCCTGTTAGCGAAAGAAGCTGGTGTGGATGCCGAGAAGATTCTGGGACAGGATATTTTCCTGTATAACAGGGATAAATGCAGTAGACTCGGCCTGGAAGGGGAATATATCTGCGGTCCGAGACTGGACGATCTGGAATGTGTCTATGCGGGACTTAAGGCGTTGCTGCAAGAAGAGCCGGCAGACTATATCAATATGCTGGCGGTATTTGATAATGAAGAAGTGGGAAGCGGTACCAAACAGGGGGCGGATTCTTCCTTTTTGCGGGATGTATTTGCGCGTATCCGGGGCGGGCTGCAGCTTACGGAAGAAAAATACCAGTGCATGTTGGCGGAAAGTTTCCTGATCTCTGCTGACAATGCCCATGCCGTACACCCCAATCATCCGGAAAAGACTGATTCGGTCAATAAGACTTACCTCAATGAAGGAATCGTGATTAAATATCATGGTTCCCAGCGTTATGCGACAGATGCCTATTCCGAGGCGGTGATGAAGGATATCTGCAAGGAAGCCGGTGTGCCTTACCAGGTGTATGCGAATCGTTCGGACATTGCCGGCGGAAGTACCCTGGGCAATATTCTGATGTCGCAGGTGTCCATGAATACGGTGGACATCGGTCTGGCACAGCTTGCCATGCACTCGGCTTTAGAGACCGCGGGCATGGAGGATCTGGATTACCTTATCCAGGCTCTATCTATGTTTTATAGTAAATAAAAGATGATAATACCATTTTTAGAGCAGATTATCGAAGCAGTCCACGAAGTTCCCATCCTTGGACAGAACCTTGTGCGTCCTGTAATAGGTGGGGGTACAGCCCAGAAACTTTTTAAATAACTTATTGAAATAACTGGTATTATTAAAACCCACAGAGAGCGCCAGATCAGCAATGGAGAGCGGTTCTGTGGAGGGCATCATCAGTTTTTTGGTGGCTTCAAAGATACGGTATTTCATTAGATATTCAAAAGGTGTCATCTGCAGTGTCCTGGTAAAGCAGTGGCAGCATTCACTCTTGCTGACATGGATACTGTCAGCGATATCTTCCAGGGACACCTGTTCCGCATAGTGGGTCCTGATATACAGCATTGCCTGTTTTACCCGCTGTTCATCCAGGGAGACATGGGTGGAGATCCGTTTCTGATGCTGCGGCAGATGACTGATCAGATCCGCCCAGAAAAGGCATAAGTATCCTTTCACAGCAAGTTCATAACCGTAAGTCTGTGTCATATCAACAGAAATGGCATTATTTAGAGAAGAAAGCATACGCTTGTGCCAGGGGTCTTTTGCATCTAACAAGAATATCTTAAAAAGCTGATAATTCTGTACCGGCAGCAGATACTGTGTCTGTAAATAGCTGGTCTTTTGCCCAAATAAATATTCCGGCTGAAAGACAATCGTATAGAACGTACAGTTATTTTGATCCAGGGAGTGGATGCAGTGCATGACATTCTGATTGATGATGATGCCCTGACCGGGCTGGATCACATAGGAGGCATCGTCCGTAAAAATTTCTGCCGTTCCTTCCTGAATGAGCAGGATCTCCATTTCCTCATGCCAGTGCCAGCGGATCCAGTTCATGTAAGATTTATGAAGATCCAGAAAATAGGCGCTGACAGGATAATCCAGCGTACCAAAATTCTTCTTTTCATAAAGATTATCATAGGTCTCAATCCCATTCTGTTCCTGATCAGGAGTTATGGGGAGACTGTTTCCTAAAAGCGTGCTGTCTGCAGGTGTCATGAGGTTTCCTCTTTCGTGTGATAATTTCAAACAGGTATACCAAATTAATTTGTGAAAATGAATCAACATGTCCATCAAGAGATAGATTTATATATAAATAAATTGCTTCGCAGAGTGGCAGATCGAATTGCACTGAATTGCGGAGGATGCGCTTTTCAAAATTAGATAGGCAGGAAAATTTCCTGTGATATAAAAATATATTAGCATAATTGCAACAGAGAGTCAAAGGAAGATTAAAGAAAGATTAAAGAAAGATATGGAAAATATATACTAAAAATGACCATATATATGGCGCTGCATATGATGATAGTAATAAAACTATAGTAGCCTGCTGATGCGCTGCCTTAAAAATATACTCCTCCACCGCATAATGCAGTAGGAGCAGATTGATCTTTCATGGGGTGGATTAGGACATGGCATTGCAGAGCTTGGAAAAGAGAGATGGATTCACAGAAAAATGAAAATCTGCTGAACCTGGCGCTGGATACATCCCTTGCGGAGCGGGAAAAATCACTGGAATTAAATGTGGGATATGACATAGAGGAGAATACCTGGGAAGTTATCGTAAAATACCATGGCAGTTTACAGGAACTGGCGCAGAACGGCATTGTAGTGGAGGAATTGATTGCGGGCTATGCGATCCTGACAGTGCCAGCGTCTGCCATGGATAGACTGGCCGAGATAGAGCAGATTGAATATGTGGAAAAGCCTAAAAGAATTTTCTTTGCGGATATCCTGGGAAATTCGGCGGCCTGCTTTGCACCGGGCAGCATGATATCACAAAACCTAACCGGCAAAGGGGTGCTAATGGCAGTCATCGATTCCGGCATCAGCTACTGGAATGAGGATTTTCGCCGTCCTGATGGAACGACAAGGATACGCTTCCTCTGGGACCAGGTGTTGGGACGGGAGTTTGATGAGGAGCAGATCAATACCGCACTGAAAGCCGGCAGCAGACAGGCAGCACAGCAGATCGTTCCCAGCATAGACACTACCGGACATGGGACCGCGGTGGCCGGTATTGCGGCTGGAAACGGGGGCAGGGGCGGAGCGGCTTATGCCGGAATCGCCAGGGAAAGTGACCTTCTGATCGTAAGGCTGGGCACTCCACGCCCTGATTCCTTTCCGAGGACCACGGAACTGATGCGAGCACTGACCTATGTGGTCAAAAAGGCAGTAGAGATGCAGATGCCTCTGGCAGTCAATCTCAGCTTTGGAAACACCTATGGCGCCCATAACGGGACTTCCCTGGTGGAGCGGTTCCTGGATAACCTTTCCGAGATCGGGCGCAGCGTTATCTGTGTGGGCAGCGGCAATGAAGGCGCTTCCGGGGGACATGTGGGCGGCAGTGTAAAAGTGACGGGACGGAATGTCAGTGAATCGACTGCTATAGTCAATCAATTTGACAGTGCTGTCGATGATGTCACCAGGGTGGAGCTGGTAGTTGGCGTTTATGAGACTGGACTCAATATCCAGCTTTGGAAAGAGTATGCTGACCGCTATCTGGTGACATTGGTGTCGCCCTCCGGGGAGTTCTTTCAGGTAGACACTGACCGGTCCGGTAAACAGATATACCGCCTGCAGCAGACACAAATCCTGCTCTATAACGGGGAGCCGGCGCCCTATATGACCAGTCAGGAAATATATTTTGATATGCTGCCCGCAAATGGGAACCGATACCTGGATCAGGGAGTGTGGACTTTTCAGCTAAGGCCTCTGCGTACCATTACCGGAAATTATACTTTCTATCTGCCATCAGGTACTGTCCGCAATGCTAATACGCGCTTCGTCAGGCCCACGCCGGATGTGACGCTGACCATCCCTTCCACGGCAGTCAAAGTAGTCACCGTGGGGGCTTATGATCCCGTCTATGATTCGTATGCGGATTTTTCCGGAAGGGGGTATCTTTATCAGGAGCAGGTCAACAGCCGTACTTCTGACACCTATGTGAAACCGGATCTGGTGGCGCCGGGGGTCGGGATTCTGGTGCCCGACAGGGACGGGGGATACAGCCCTGTCACAGGTACATCCTTTGCGGCCCCGTTTGTGACCGGTGCAGCGGCGGTGTTGATGCAGTGGGGCATTGTGGAAGGGAATGATCCTTATCTGTATGGGGAGAAAGTGAAGGCGTATTTAAGGAAGGGCGCGAGAGGGATCAGAGGGGAGAGGGAGTATCCGAATGCCAGGGTGGGGTATGGGGCGCTGTGTGTGGAGGAGAGTCTGCCGGGGTAGAATGGAGTAGATTTTTGTGATGAAATGCATGTTATTTTATAATATTTGGTGTCGAATAA
>CAYUKT010000178.1:0-4008 GCA_964445285.1 uncultured Bacteroides sp.
TTTGTCCACCGCCTCTTTCTTCCTCTTATAATCCTCGTACTCCGGAGAATCCACCGGGAGTTCTTTCATCTTATCTTCAATCTCTTTCTTCTTGGTCTCAATCCCCTGCAGCTCTTTCAGACAATGCGTGAAATCATCCATATCTCGCCTGACATCGTGGGTAAACACTTCGTCCGCACGGCTGTTGACCTGAATCTGCTGATTGAATCCCACGTCATAATAGATATCCTGGTCTTTGCCCTCCTGTTTCTCGCGGACATTATAGGCGGTCTTTCTCACATCAGTCATTTTGCCGTCACCGACATCTTTGGTCTCGATACACTTAAAGTAATGCACCGGATTGGCATCCCCATCTGCCCAGCTACTCTTGTTGTAGGTGATCTTAAATTCATCACCTTCTTTAAAATACTGCTGATAAAAATTCTCGCCAAAGATCATCTCACCGCTGGCCGGACAATAGATGATCCCGCTATAGTTCGGATCCGCTGCTTTTTTATAAGCTGCTTCCGGATCCATCTCTTCCTCGATCGTAATATTATTCAAAGGATTGCCTGCCGCAAGCGGATTGCCAAACATATCGGTACGATGCATTCCCTGATCATCCAGCCGTATGATATTTCCGTCCTTATCCTGAATCTGAATCGCTCCGGCCATCGAACCTTTATTGCCGTTATTGTTCGCCGCATCGATGGAATCCAGCGCATCATAAGATAAACGGAACCGATACAGATTGGTATTGGTCACCTGCTGCTCATAGGAATTCGTATCTTTATCCGCCGCATTGGAAAGATCCTTATCCACTGCGTCATAATTGGTATAGTTGATCGTACTGATCTGTTTATAGTTGATATTTTCCTCTATCTCGTAAGATATCGGATGTTTCTCCATCTCCAGGACATCTTCTTTCGTAAATGTGACAGGTGTGTCAGTCCTGTAGCCGGAGAAGATAAAACGCCCTGCATAATCCACATTGCCGCTGGCATAGAACTCTTTGGTAAGAGATTCCATCTGCTCCATGATGATCTTTAAGGTATCGGAAGTCTGATACTTGTTCGCACCCGTCTCTGCCTGCTCATAGAGGCTGTTGAGCACTTGATTTACCGTAGTGAGTGCGTCCTCCGTCAATGTCAGCCACTGTTTGGCATCTTCCGCATTCTTGTCATTATACTGCGTCACAGTGGTCACATTGCTGCGCAGACGCAGCGCGCGGATCGCCACCACCGGATCATCGGAAGGTCTTACAATCTTACTCTGACTTGTCATCTGATTCGTCAGCTGATCCTGCAGAATCTTATTCTGGTTGATATTATATATGGAGTTATTCCGCATGATCTTATTTGTCATTCTCATAATGCATCTTCCTCTCTTCCCAAAAACTAGACACCGGTCTGTAAAATCAGCCTGTCATACACTTCCGTCAGTACATTGATCATCTTGGAAGCCAGTGTGTATGAATTCTCATATTTCACCAGATTCAATGCCTCTTCATCTTCGTCCACGCCGGAGATGGATGCCCTCTGGTTGTCGATATTGGTCTCCAGGCTTAAGTATGTTGCATAAAAGGTGTTGGCATTGCCTGCATTTAAAGTTGCATCCGACAGGATACATTCCAGGAAACCGCCTGCATCCCTGCCGCGGAAACTGAACTGGTTCTTATCGCTGATCATGGAGATCACCGCAAATACCTGTCTGCACTGTTCCACACCGTCAAGATCCTGCACATCGTCTCCCTTATCCAGATCCACATCACTCCTGGTACCCAGAAGATCCGGATTCTTGAGCAATTCATCCATGATGGCATAATTGCCGGCCGTCATATAATAATATCCCTTACCGTTGTTCCTGGAATCATTCAATTCGCGCTCCGTATACTGTTCGTCCGAAGTCGCCTTGTCAGCCGTAAACAAAATACCCGCATCCTGCGGCGGATCCTCCTGTGTGATACCTGCTGAGAAAATATCGTTGACTTTCTGGGAAAAATCCCGGAGCCACTCATTCATCTGTTTGAGGTAATAAGGCACGCCCTGATACTTCACCTCACCGCCAATGCTGACCGACTGTTGATTCTTCTCCGGTGTCAGAGGCGCATCGCTGGCTTTATTGTCTATGATAAAAGTATATTTGCCTGTCTCTGTGTCATAGGACCAGTCCGTATAGTAGAACAGCTGGTCGCCGATATTGATGATGCCGCCCGTATCAGACAGGTTACACTTGGTCATACCCTTCAAGTAGGAAGCGCTCGTCTCGATCGTGACCTTTGTCGTATCGCCACGGTATGAGATCTGCGTTGCCTTGCCCTGAAAATACTCGCCGTTATTACCGTCCCGCATCTCGATCAGGCCGCGCAGCGCTCCGCCCATGGACGCATTATATAATCCAAATGACAGGCCATTATCCCAATAGATATCATAAAGTCCGTGTATATCGGTCTGATTGACTTTCTCTTCTTTCGTGCGGGCCACACATACCAGCTGTCTGTAATCATCCATATCTACCAGTGTCTGGCCGCCCGCAATCTTCACCATATATCTGTTGGCCTTGGTGGCATTGCCCTGCAGGTCATAGATCGGTGTCTCGCTGGTCTCCACATCTACGATGGCGGAGAGTTCATCGATCAGCATATCTCTTTTATCCCGCAGTTCATTGGCCTTGCTGCCCGTCATCTCGATGGTATTGATCTGCTTGTTCACCGTAGCCAGATCCTGTGCGATAGAGTTGATCTGATCGGCACGGATCTTAATCTCGTCATTCACATCCGCCTGCAGGTTCTGCAGGTCTCCATACATATTGTTAAAGTAATCTGTCAGACTCTTGGCTGCCGCGATAAACTGCGCTTTGGTACTGGAACTGCTGGCATTCTTCGTAATCTCCTGTAAAGCATCCTCTATCTTGCCAAACACCGACACGAATCCTGTCTTATTATCATCTTCCAGATAATCTTCTATCATCTTGCAATAATATGCCTTCGCATCATACTCGCCAAGCTTGGTCTCATTCGACCAGTATTTATTATCATAAAATTTGTCGCGCACCCGCTCAATCGCAATGGTCTCAACACCTGCTCCCGCACATCCATAAGTCGCAAACACACGGAGCGCATTGGCCGCTTCCTGCGTCACCTGCTGGCGGCTGTAACCGGCCGTATTCACATTGCTGATATTATTACCTGTGGTATTCAGGGCCGCATTGGCTGCCCGAAGTCCCGATGATGCAATTGTCAAGCCAAAAAAAGTTGATGCCATACTATCACCTCTCCATCCTAACGTCCCAGCGTGGTCAGGATATGCTCTAACATCTCACTGATCACATTGATATACCTGCTGGATGCATTGTACGCGTTCTGATACATGATCATATTCGTCAGTTCTTCATCGGAAGACACACCTACAATCTGCTCCCTGGCGCCTGCCAGCGCATCGGTGGCCACCGTCTGATTCGCCTGTACAGCCCTGAACACAGAACCTGTGTTGGCAATCTGTGACACCAGGTTTTTATAATAATCCTTGAAACACACCGGTGTCTGCACATTGGGATTCAGCTTGTAGATCGCTTCCTCAAAAGCTTTCTTCAAAAGCTCCGTGGTCTCATTATCCTCGGAATGTTCCCCAAGCCTGAAAGTCAGGAGGGAAGGATTCTGCCTGAGTTCACTGTTGATGATGACATTACCCACGGTCCAGTCACCCTCATCTACAATCTTCTCAAAAAGCTGATAGGGATTACCGTTCTCATCCCTTAAATAATTGGACTCCGGCGGCTGCCCTGCCCTGTTGGCGGCATCTTCCAGGATCTGATTGATCTTGGTCACCACTGCATTGATCAGCTGATCAAACTCCGCTTCCACGTTCATGACGATGGACTGTTCGATATTTCTACTATACCAGCCCTCTTCATACTCACCGTCTTTATTGATATCATTGATCTCCCGGTAGGTAGCGTAATGATCGCCCCTGGCATATAAGGTACTCTTCAAAGAACCGATGTCCGTATTGAACTGCGAAGAAATCTTGG
>CAYUKT010000178.1:4108-5550 GCA_964445285.1 uncultured Bacteroides sp.
CCAAGCTTGCCCAGTTCATCCAGAAGATAATTGCGGCGGTCCCTTAAATCATTGGCATGTTCCGAACCGGCCTCAATGCTCATGATCTTCTCATTGAGCGCCTCAATCTCCTTGGCATAAGCATTTATCTTATTGACATCAGTGACCACCGTCTTATTCAGGTTGCTCTGATATTCTTTCAGGCTGTTATACACTGCCGTTGCTCTCGTGATAAACTCATACGCCTTGGTCACGAACAGATTCTGATTGACCGAATTGGTCGGGTCCTTGCTGAGTTCTTCCACTGCTACCCAGAATCCATTCTTACCGCTGAGCGCTTCCGAAAATTCATGGCCCTCATTGGATTCGCCCAGAATATACTCTATCTCCTCTAACGCACTCGCAGAGACATCATAAAAAGCCATGCGTCCCGACTCACGGCGATAGTTCTTATCCAATATCATATCTCGTTCTTGTCTTGTCAGGGTATAATTGACACCGAGACCCAGCTGCTTCCAGTTCGTTATGTTGCTCTTGGAGATCGTGACATATGTCCTCGTTCCCTGAGCCACCTGCTGCCTGGTATATCCTATGGTGTCTAAATTAGACATGTTATGCGCTGTGGTATTCAGCGCATTATTTGATGTTTGTAAACCTGAAACGCCTGTATAAAGGCTTCCGAATAATGACATAATCCTACCGTCCTCAACAATTCTACTGCTTTGCATCAAAGGCCTTATTGCTCATCCCGATCATGTCACCAGTGTTATAGGCGCCCCTGTTATAGTTTGCCGTCTCCGGTGCCTTGTTCATGGACTGAAGAACATTCATATTAAACTGAACCAGTTCCAATGCGCTCTCGATCAACTCTTTATTCTGCTCGTTGATCCGCTTCACTGCGCGGACATTTTCCCGCAGTTCATCGAATACTGCTGACAGTTTACTCTGTTCTTCCGGCCTTGCCTCCAGCATTTTAATCAAATCAACAATTTTCAGCTTCGCAACATCCTTGTTAAGTACGTTCGCAATATCATCTACAGCTTCATTTCTCTGATTATCCAGATGATTAATCCTGCTGACAATGATCTGCTCCTCATCCGTGATCTTCGTTAGTGCCTGTAAGTCCTCAGACACAATGGCTGGTGTTTTCTTAATAGACAATTCTAACAGATTTTTGTACTCCAGACTTTCTTTTTCCAAAACCTCGATCAAGGTCTCCATTAAACTTGCCACATCAAACCTCACCTTTCATTGTGTCTACAGACTATTCATTTCCTCATACTGCTTCATCAATTTCTCTGCAAAACTTTCTGCGCTCACCTGATACGTTCCGTTCGCAATACTTGCTTTGAGAGGAGCTGTCAGTTCACTCCTGATATCGTCAGCAGCTGCCAATGCATTTTTGGCCGTCTGGATATCCTTACCGATACTGGAGATCTGAATCTGGTCAGAAGCCGTATTTT
>CAYUKT010000179.1:0-3499 GCA_964445285.1 uncultured Bacteroides sp.
AAAATGATCCGGCACCAGGGCAATCTTATCCTTATCGAATACGCCTGCCGTATTCATCTTTTCCATTTCCTTGATGGCCACTGGACTGGTAATATCATTGCCAAGCACCAGATCGAGATCAGCCTCAATCAACTGTCCTGCCTCCACCTTATCCAAACCGGCATGTGCCGCCAGAATCTTTTGCGTCATTGTCATTCCCATGTCTGTTCCTCCTTATATCTTTCAACTTGTCTTATTTTGTACGCTGTATATTGTCATACCGCATTGCGGCATCCGAAATCTATGTTATTTTATCATACAAAGGCCAAAAAGGGAAGGGGCTTAAAACCCCTTCCACACAATCGTCACTTTAAATAAGTCCCCGTCAATCTCCAGCTGCATCCTGCCGCCCTGCAATTCCACAAAACTTCTGGCAATGGCCAGGCCCAGCCCGCTTCCTTCGGTATTTCTGGAACTGTCGCCCCTGACAAAACGCTCTGTCAGGGATTCCGGCGCGATATTCAGTTCCGCCTTTGAGGTATTCTTCAATTCGATCACCACATCGTCCCCGCGCCGTTCCATGCGTACATATACCCTGGTATGGGGCATGGCGTATTTGATAATGTTGGTATACAGGTTCTCAAAGATACGGTAAGTCTTCTGACTGTCCAGCATAAGAAACTGCTTTTCTTCCGGCATCTGGAAGCGGAAGAGCAGATCTGCCTGTTCCACTCTGTCCTCATACTCCAGATATGCCTGACGCATCAGATTGCCGATATCCACCCGGTCTAACTGCAGGGAAATATTTCCGCTGGTGGCCTTACTCACCTCAAAAAGATCTTCGATCAAAATCTTTAAACGGTTGGACTTTCTTGCAAGCACATCCAAATATTCCCGGCGCTGTTTTTCCGTGACGCCCTCTTCCTGTAAAAGTTCAATATAGGTGGTGATGGCCGTAAGCGGTGTTTTCAGGTCGTGAGAGACATTGGTGATCAGTTCGGTGCGCATCCGCTGACTCTTGACTTCCTCTTCCACTGCCTTGGAAAATCCCTGCTGAATCTCAGCCAGCTGGCTCTTATAGGATTCAAAAATACCCCAGTCCCCGGTAAATTCCGTCTGCAGATTGCCATCCGCAATAGACTGAGTGGCAACAAGCAGATTTTCATACTGCGCCTGTATGTGTTTTATATATTTTTTCAACACCATATACAGGACGATCGAATAGAACAATAACAGGAACACGCCGGCAAACCATAACATACTCAAAAACGCAAGCAGTAAATAATTGATCACTACGACCTTTAGCAGAATCCTATTCATATTATGTCCCAGGTTCACATGAAGGATTTCTTCTTTAAACTCACCGGCCTTCTGACTGCCATAGGAATAAAGCCTGCTCCAGATCCGGTAACAGAGGCTGCGCTTTTTGAAATAACGCTTGAAGCCCAGCGTATACACCTGTCCGAGCCCCGTCACCAGAATATACCATAGCCCAAACATGAAAAACAAAATGAATAGATTGATTCCTGTGGCGATTCCTTCTATCCATTCCATAGAAAGCTTCGGCAAAAAGGAACGTAACATAGTAAGCAGATCCGAATCAATACCGCCCTCCACACTGAACATCACCAGTTCCGTCTCTATATCGCCCATCCAGCAAAACAACAGGAACAGTATGGCCAGGAGAATTTCCAAATCGAACTGGAAAAACCACAGTTCATGCAGATGATACCTCTTTTCTAAAGGCAGTATCAGGGCCACAATACCAAGGATGATGAGGAAGATTCGAAAAGTATCCACCACACCGACAGAACAATAAGCGCTCCAGGAATCCACTACCACATAATAATCACTATATTTTATGAGATTGTCCTTCTGTTCCTGTGTGAGAGCATAACAGATCGTACAATTCCTTGGCGTATTGTTTACGGTAATCTGAGCCTTCATCGTGTTTCCATTATGATAATAATATATATCCTCGTCCGAAATCATTTGCGCCAGATATCCGTCCGCATAGTAAAAATCATAAAAAGTCCGTTCCAGATAGTTGCTCCGCATGACACGCTGTACATTTCTTAAAAGTGCATCGGCCTCTTGGCCTTTCACCCAGACATGCTCCAGAAAGCCGTTGCTGTCATAAGACATTTTAATATAATATGGATATTGGGACAGCAGTTCTTCTGCGGCTTCCTCTGTACCAAGCTGTGTGAGATGATTGCCCGTATTTGTGATCATAATATCGCTGGTATGATCTATGATCTGATAGTCCAGGGCATAGTCCAGTCTGTTCCAAAAATTGTCTTCCCACCCTTTGAGCATCTCATATAACTTCCGTGCGGCATATTCACCGGCGCTTTCCCCGCCAAAATCTATATACGATACACCCGCGTTGGAAGGCTCCTGCGTCACAGACAGATAGACATCCTGATATCTGAGGGGCGTTCCTGTCACCTGCTCCTGCAGTTCCTTATAAAGGACCGTATTTCCCTGATAGAGATCCCGCAGAAATGTTTCGTTCTGCATCACATCTTCCCGGAAAGTTTCCATATAGGCTTTTGCCCGTCTCTGAAAAACGGAATACAGACTGACGAATACTACCGATGCCAGTAAGACCAGAAAAACTGCAAGGATAATCCCGGTTTTATAATATTGCTGCCGGCTCTTATTTTGATCACGTTTCATCACATTGTTTTCCGCACTGTCATCCGCTGTGTTATTGTTTCTCGATTTTATACCCAATGCCCCACACCACCTTTAAATATTTTGGTTCCCGGGGATTTAATTCTATCTTCTCCCGGATTTTCCTGACATGTACCATGATCGTGTCCGTGTTGATCGCCTGTTCATTCCATACACGCTCGTAAATCTCTTCCGCTGAAAATACCCGGCCGGGGTTTTTCATCAACAACAATAATATCTTAAACTCTATGGGCGTCAACTTCACAGGTTTGCCGTCCACAAAGACTTCCACAGTATCCTCATGCAATTCCAGTCCGCCGATGATATAGACTTTATCGTTCTTTTCCTCTTTGCCCATCATCTCTAAGAAGCGGCCATACCGGCGCAGATGGGAATTGACCCTTGCCAGAAGTTCCATGGTCGTAAAGGGTTTCGTCACATAATCATCTGCTCCCATATTCAATCCCATGATCTTATCCACTTCCTCGGATTTGGCAGAGAGCATGATCACCGGAAATTCATATCCAAGCTCCCGCACCCGCATCATCATATTGATGCCATCCATCCGCGGCATCATTACATCCACAATGGCAAGATGAATTTCTTCCTTCGTAATCTGCGCAAGGCCTTCGATACCGTCAGCGGCCTGAAAGACGATATAGCCCTGGTTTCTCAAATAAATATCGATACCTTCCCGGATTTCCTTGTCATCCTCAACGATCAGAATATGATATGCGCTCATGATAGAACCCCCTATAAATGTTTTGTCCATTATATCATAGATTCCCTATGTCCGCGCAGGCCGTCCATAAAATCCGGTGCGCCGCATTTCATAGTTCCA
>CAYUKT010000179.1:3599-5532 GCA_964445285.1 uncultured Bacteroides sp.
CCTATGTCCGCGCAGGCCGTCCATAAAATCCGGTGCGCCGCATTTCATAGTTCCATAGGACTTCCTGATAACAGGAAGCGGCCTTATCGGCAATTCTTAGACTATCATACATTTGGGCCGTCTCCTTGGCCCCCACCCGCAAGGCATCCAGTTCTTTTCCTGACAGAATATCCATCAGCCGGTCTGCAAAAACATGTGTGTCATGCTGACGTTCCTGCGGGCTGTCGCCGGATACTTCCGTCATATAGCCGTTGACGCCGTTTATCAGGATATCATCCGTACCGGTAGCGCGAAGCGCCAGCACGGGCGTTCCGGCAGCCATAGCCTCAAGCAATACAATGCCTTGGGTTTCGGAGCGTGAAGGGAATAAAAAGAGGTCGCAGGCCAGACAGTATTCTTTGATTTCTTCGTTGGGAACTTCCCCTGTCAGAATCACTTCTTCTGTCAGGGAAAGCTCGGCGATCCGCTGGCAAAGTCTTTCACGGTAAGGGCCCTTACCAATCAAAAGTAATTTAAAACAGGGGCCGGCCTTCTGCTTATATACTGCCAGACTTTCCAGCAAAAATTCCAGGTTCTTCTCCTTGGCAAGCCTGGCCACCGTACAGAAAAGAAATGGTCTTCCCTCACGAAACTTCGTCCGCAGGCTGACGGCTTTTGTCTGATCCGGATAAAAACTGGCCGCCGACAATCCTGTAGGCAGTATTTCTATGGGCAGGTTTACGCCTGCCTCTTTTAAATAATCCCGGATATGCGGGGTAGGCGCAAACACCATATCACAGGCTCCAAGCGTCCTGCGTAAATAGAGGGGCCAGAACCGCCGCAGACTGGAAAGTCCCACATAATGCAGGTACTGTTCATACCGGGTATGGTAAGTGCTGACCAATGGCACATGATACTTCCAGGAAAGATAGCGGTCCGTTGCCCCGATCAACATGGGATGATGGACATGGATCACATCAAAATGTCCTTCCCGAAAGGCTCTCTCAATCTTCGGATCCAGACTGTTCGGTACAGAAAATCCGCCGGCCGCACCCCTAAACAGCGCGCCATACCTCATCACATCTTCCTCTTCCGCCTGTTTATCATAATTGGGTGCGAATACTGTCACCTGATGCCCGATCACCCGCAGACTCTCCGACAATTTTTCCACAGAGATGGGCACACCGGCCACAAAGGGTTTATAGTTGTTTGTCATCATGGCAATTTTCATGGCTGTCTCTCCTCTCTTCTCTAATTATCAGGTCAGGTATCTGATCAACATATCACCCATGAAATATCCGGCTCCCACAAATACCAGATTCCATACGAAAATACCCAGGGTGGAGCTGACAATATATTTAGCCATGTTCATCTTCGATACACCGGCCGGAATGGAAATCAATGTCCTGATCATGGGGATCAACTTACTCAGAAAAATGCCAAATCCACCCTTTTGTCTTACCCATTCCAACTTAGCCTCTATTGCGGGACGTTGTCTCGGAAATTTATCCAGATACTTTTGCAGGACAAAATCACCGCCGGTATAACCTACCATGTACAAAATCAAACTGCCCGTAAGACCGGCCGCCACCGTGATCAGAATGGCGATGGGAAACAGGATATGTCCCCTTGCTGCCCAGAGTCCCGCTAACGGCATGATAACGCCCGCCGGGAACCCCGGCAGATTCAGATATTCCAGTAATACGATCACAAAGATTGCCACGCTGCCGTATCTGGTAAAATACTCCATAATGATTTCTGTCGTCATAAACAATGCCCCCTTTTCTCACATAAGGATATCCGTTGCAAAGTTAATTTGCGGAGCAAATTTACTTATTATATACAACGGAGCAGACAGCCTGTTTGCTTCAACAATTACACTATAATGAAAAATTCTAAACAGAACCATGCTTCACTTCTTAACATTTTCTAAACAAATCCCTACAAAAAAAGT
>CAYUKT010000180.1:0-5501 GCA_964445285.1 uncultured Bacteroides sp.
ATAGAAAAGAAAATAGGCAAGTAAAAAGAAAACGCATATAAATATAACATAAGACGCTGCGAACAGTAGTTTTATGGAAAACGAGGGAAGGAAGGAGCAGGATATGAACAGCTGGTCAAATGTCAGGACGGACTTGGCGTTGGAAGCCAGAGAAGGTATCGGGGAAAAAGAGTCTGAACTACATGGTGTTATTGTGGAAGAAGAGTATGAAGAGGAAGCGGATGTGCATATCACCAGGGTTCTCATTGAGACGAAGAACGGCGCCAAGGCGCTGGGCAAGCCGATGGGAACCTATATCACGCTGGAGGCGCCGGCCATGACGGAACCTGAGGAGGACTACCATCAGGAGATTTCCGATATCCTGGCGGCCCAGATCCGCGATGTATTGCCGGATCCGGATAAGGAGCAGTCCATCCTGGTGGTGGGGCTTGGCAACCGTGAGGTGACAGCGGATTCCCTGGGGCCCACTGTGGCAGACAATCTCTTTGTTAACAGACATATTGTGAAGGAATATGGGAAGGTGGCGTATAACCGGACAAAAATGCATCTGGTGAGCAGTCTGGTGCCTGGGGTCATGGCCAAGACGGGCATGGAGTCGGCGGAGATCATCAAGGGTGTCATCAATGAGACGAAGCCGGATGTGGTGATCGTGATAGATGCACTGGCGGCCCGTTCCACGAAGCGTCTGAACCGTACCATCCAGATTACGAATACAGGGATCCATCCCGGTTCCGGTGTGGGCAATCACAGAAACGCTATCACGCAGGAGTCCCTGAATGTGCCGGTGCTGGCGCTGGGGGTGCCTACTGTGGTGGACGCGGCCACGATCGTGGGAGATGCCATGGGAGAGCGGCCGGCGACTTTGACGGAGCTGAATAATATGTATGTGACGACTAAGGATGTGGATCAGCAGATTCAGCAGATCAGCCACATTCTCTGCGATGGGATCAACAAGGCGCTGATCTTCTAGCGGGTGGCATGAAGTCATGTTCCTACTGCATATATCTTAGTATGGACATCAAAAAGAAAATTCCCAGGATAATTTTAATAACGCTTGTTACTGTATCGCTTTTCTTTGTACTGAAAGAGTGGGTTCGTGAGGAAGAGAAGAGGGAGAAGGGACAAGGACCGTTTTCAGACTGGGTGGAAGAGTTGGTGATGGAACCGTATCTTCCTGTGATCAGCCGGATGAATGAGGGGAAGGACAGCGCTTTCCAAGGGGATATGATCACCAGGGGAGTGCTTCTGGAATATCCGGTGATCCTCTTTTATCTGGAAGAGGCGGACGATCAGGAATATGTGACGGAGAGTGATTATGCCAGACTGCTTGTGCTGGAGGGCAGTGATGAGGACCGCAAGTCCATCGATGAAGGGGATCTGGAATACGGGGACGATGCTATGCATCTGGAACAGAGTATGGAAAATGAATTATTAAAGGAGAACGAACGTTATTTATCAGAACAGTCCCAGGAAGACGGAGATGATGCGGTAGAGGAGGCGATGCTTTTTCAGCCGGCGGAGGAGAAGAGTTTCCGCTATCAGTGGGAGGGGCTTGCAGATTATGATGAGTTGATCAAAGCTTTTTATGCCGTGGACAGCACCACGAAGGCAGGAGAAGGGCTTTTGGAGGCAAAAGAACTTCTCTCTAAGGACATGCGTATCCAGGGAAGTGCGGAGAAACCACAGATTCTGATTTATCACACCCATTCCCAGGAGGCCTTTGTGGATTCCGTGCCGGGGGATGAAAACAGCGGGATTCTGGGCGCAGGTGAGTACCTGGCTTCTATTTTGCGGGAGCGGTATGGGTATAATGTGCTGCACCATACGGCCTGCTATGACGCGGACAGGGATTATGCCTACAGCAATTCCCTGCCGGAGATTGAGAAACTGCTCCGGGAAAATCCGTCCATCGAGGTAGTGATCGATCTGCACAGGGATGCCATGCCGGCGGAGAGACGTCTGGTGATGAACCTCCAGGGCAGACCTACCGCACAGTTTATGTTTTTTAATGGGCTAAGCCGAACCAAAAAGGGGGAGATTTCCTATCTGGAAAATCCTTATCTGGAAGAGAACCTGGCCTTTTCTTTTCAGATGCAGGCGGCATGCAATGAGTATTATCCGGGAATTGCGCGCAGGATATATCTGAAAGCTTACCGATATAATATGCATTTGTGCCCGAAAACACTGTTGATTGAATTGGGTGCTCAGAATAACACGGAGGAAGAAATACATAACGCATGTGATCCTCTGGCCCATGTGCTGCATTTGGTCTTGAGTGGGAAGGAGCCGGAGAGATGAGAGTAGACATCTTTTATCGGATTTGATATACTTTCTCCATATGAGAGTGATCAGGGAGGAAGCATATGGCAGACATAGATCAGAGCAGAATCAGAAATTTTTGTATTATCGCCCATATAGACCATGGTAAGTCCACACTGGCGGACAGGATCATAGAGAAGACGGGTCTTCTGACCAGCAGGGAAATGCAGGCTCAGGTGCTTGACAATATGGAGCTGGAACGGGAGCGCGGCATCACGATAAAGGCCCAGACGGTGCGCATTGTCTATCAGGCTAAGGACGGTAAGGAGTATATATTCAATCTGATAGACACCCCTGGTCATGTAGATTTTAACTATGAGGTGAGCCGCAGTCTGGCGGCCTGTGACGGGGCGATCTTAGTGGTGGATGCTGCCCAGGGGATTGAGGCCCAGACATTGGCCAATGTCTATTTGGCGCTGGACCATGACCTGGATGTGTTCCCGGTGATCAATAAGATTGACCTGCCGAGCGCTGAACCGGAGCGGGTGAAGAATGAGATTGAGGATGTGATCGGCATTGAGGCACAGGATGCACCTTTGATCTCGGCCAAGAACGGTATCGGTATCGAGGAAGTTTTGGAAGCTGTCGTGCACAAGGTACCGGCGCCCCAGGGCAGTCCCGATGCGCCGCTTAAGGCTTTGATCTTTGATTCGGTGTATGATTCTTATAAGGGAGTGATCGTGTTCTGTCGGATTAAGGAAGGCAGGGTACGCAAGGGGACTTCGATTAAAATGATGGCCACCGGCGCTACGGCTGAGGTGGTGGAGGTAGGATATTTCGGGGCGGGACAGTTCATCCCCTGTGAAGAACTGAGCGCCGGCATGGTGGGATACCTGACGGCTTCCATCAAGAATGTCAAGGATACCGCCGTGGGTGATACGGTGACGGATCTGGACAATCCCTGCGCGGAACCCCTTCCGGGTTATAAGAAGGTTAATTCCATGGTCTACTGCGGCATGTATCCGGCGGACGGCGCTAAATACCCGGATCTGAGAGATGCCTTGGAGAAGTTGAAATTAAATGACGCTTCCCTGAATTATGAGCCGGAGACGTCCATCGCCCTGGGATTTGGATTCCGCTGCGGTTTTCTGGGACTTCTGCATCTGGAGATCATCCAGGAGCGTCTGGAAAGGGAGTATAACCTGGATCTGGTGACAACCGCACCAGGTGTTATTTATAGAGTATACAAAACTAACGGCGAAATGATCGAACTGACCAATCCATCCAATCTGCCGGATCCCTCGGAGATAGATTATATGGAAGAGCCGGTGGTGAGCGCCGAGATCATGGTGACCACGGAGTTTATCGGACCGATCATGCAGCTTTGTCAGGAGAGACGGGGGCGTTATATCAGCACGGAATATATTGAGTCGACAAGAGCCCTTTTAAAATATGAACTGCCTCTAAACGAGATCATATATGATTTCTTTGATGCCCTGAAATCCCGGTCCAGAGGATATGCTTCCTTTGATTATGAACTGAAAGGGTATGAACAGTCCAGTCTGGTAAAACTGGATATTTTGATCAACCACGATGAGGTGGATGCGCTTTCCTTTATCGTGCATGCGGACAGTGCCTATGAGAGGGGCAGGAAGATGTGTGAAAAGTTGAAGGACGAGATTCCCAGACATCTTTTTGAGATTCCGATCCAGGCGGCAGTGGGCGGTAAGATCATCGCCAGGGAGACGGTCAAAGCTATGCGTAAAGATGTCCTTGCCAAATGCTATGGCGGCGATATCACCCGTAAAAAGAAGCTTCTGGAGAAACAGAAGGAGGGCAAGAAGCGTATGCGCCAGGTGGGAAACGTGGAGATTCCCCAGAGTGCATTTATGAGCGTGCTCAAACTGGATGACAAATAAAACAGGACATAAGGCAGGCATTACAGATGAGAGACTTAAGCATATATATCCACATTCCGTTTTGTGTCAGGAAATGTCTCTACTGTGATTTCCTGTCTTTTGCTGCGTCCGTTGGGGAAATTGAAAGTTATGTAAACTTCCTTGCGCAGGAAATGGAAGAACAGGCGGTACTTTACAGGGATCACAGGGTGGTCTCTGTTTTTTTGGGCGGTGGAACGCCCTCTTTGCTGTCAGCGGAAGAGACAGGACGTATCCTGCAGGCGGTAAGGGAGAATTACCGGATGACAGATGGAGCAGAGATTACCATGGAATGTAATCCCGGAACGGTGACGGCGGAGAAACTGGAAAATTACATAACATATGGCATTAATCGTCTCAGCATTGGACTGCAGTCCACGCAGGATGAGGAACTTGTGCGAATTGGCAGGATCCATGATTACGAGATGTTTCGGAATACCTATCATGCGGCCAGAAAGGCCGGATTTGCCAATATCAATATCGATCTGATGGCAGCGCTGCCGGGACAGAGTATTGCATCCTATCGGGAAAGCCTGGAGCGGGTGGCGGACCTTACACCGGAACATATCTCCGCTTACAGCCTGATCCTGGAGGAGGGTACGCCCTTGTATGACAGGAAAGAGCAGTATCGTTTTCCGACAGAGGAAGAAGATAGAGAGATGTATCGGATGACGAAGGAATATCTGGGAGAGAGGGGATATCAGCGGTATGAAATCTCTAATTATGCCAGGGAAGGATTTGCCTGCCGCCATAATCAGGTGTATTGGCGGCGCGGGGATTATGTGGGATTCGGTCTGGGGGCGGCCTCCATGGTGCGGGATGTGCGGTGGAGTGTGCCCCAGAAGATGGAAGCGTATAGGGATTATGTGGAGGGAATGTGCGGCCGGATGGAAAGTATGGCCCGGCAGAGAGATGGTCTGCAGCAAATGCTGACAGAGGCGCAGGGTCAGGAAAGGCAACTGCTATACCAGTATTTCCCGGATGCACATGTACTTACGGTGAAAGAGCAGATGGAAGAATTTATGTTTCTGGGCCTGCGAATGATGTGCGGTGTGGACTGCCGGGTCTTTCGTGATAAATTTGGACGGGAAATGGAAGCAGTATACGGCCCGGTGATAGAGAAAATGAAGTCCCAGGGGCTTTTACAAAAAGAAGATGAGTATATTAAGCTGACTGACAGGGGGATTGATGTCAGTAATTATGTGATGGCGGAATTCCTTTTTGATTAGATGGACATGTGAATTCCGATAAAAATACCTGCCGTGATATTGAATTTTATACCACATATTTGTATAATATAAAGTC
>CAYUKT010000181.1:0-5497 GCA_964445285.1 uncultured Bacteroides sp.
TAAAACTGTTGGTACTTGACGAGGTACTTTCGAGTCTAGTACCACTACGTTTTGAGCGGAGCGCAAGCGCGTCTGCGTTGATTATGCTATTTGTACAAATGCAACATACTTGACAGAGTTTCATAATTACCCATATTTACAGCCTCTGCCAATATTTTTGATCCATCCGCCTGTAGCAGACAGCCTCCGACAAATGTATCTCCTTGATCTCGCTGCTGTCCGCCAGATCGGCTATGGTGCGCGCTACCTTTAGGATTCTGTGATAGGCCCTGGCGGATAGCTGCATGTTATGATACATCTTCTCCATATAGCGCAGCTCCCCCACTCCCAATCTGCAATATTTCTCCACTTCACCGGCTCCCATATCCGCATTGAACTGTATCCTGGTGCCGGCAAACCGTTCCTTCTGTCTCTCCCTGGCCAGCATCACACGTTTTCTAATATCGCTGCTGCTCTCTCCTGCCGCGTGTCTGGTGATATCATGAAACTCCATGGGTACCGCTTCCACACAGATATCCATGCGATCCAAAATAGGCCCCGATATCCTTCCCAGATAACGCCTGACTTCATAGGGCGTACAGCGGCAGCGCCCCATATCTGGGTAAAATCCGCAGGGACAGGGGTTCATGGCACCCACCAGCATAAAGTCTGCCGGATAAATATAGGTACCGCTGCTTCTGGCAATCTGCACCTTTTTATCCTCTAAAGGCTGCCTTAAGATATCCAGGGTTTCCCTTTTAAACTCCGGGAGTTCATCGAGAAAAAGAATACCTCTGTGTGCCAGAATGATCAAGCCAGGCATGGGAATACGGCCGCCGCCTGCCAATGCCCGGCCGGTGATCGTATGATGGGGATTTAAAAATGGTCTCGTTGTCTTAAGTGACGCAGCTGAATGCAGCAGCCCTGAAATGCTGTAGATCGTAGATACTTCCAGACTTTCTTCCGGTGACAGGGGCGGCAGGATGGTTGGCAGCCGTCTGGCCAGCATTGTCTTGCCGGAGCCCGGCGCCCCCACAATCAGCAGGTGATGGAACCCGGCCGCCGCCACCTCCGCCGCCCGCTTCAATCCAGCCTGTCCATTGATATCAGCAAAATCCAGATTCCCATCATCCGTATGCTGTCTTATCAATGTTTCCAGATCAATCGATGCATTATGGACGATTGCAGAATCTTCCTGCGCCTTTCCCAGCAAAAAGGAGATGGCCGCCTCCATATCCACAGCGCCAATGCTCTCCATTTCCGGAATCAGTGCTCCCTCCCATGCATTGCGCGCCGGCAGGATGCACCTTCTGATGCCGCGTCCTGCTGCTTCCCGCACAATGGGAAGAACTCCTTTGACAGGTTTCAGCTCTCCTGACAGGCCCAATTCCCCAATCAACAGGATATTCTCCACCGCTTCCTGGGGAATCCTGGCAAGCGCCGTCATGATCCCCACAGCCACGGGCAGGTCAAACATAGTGCCGCTTTTAGGCAGATCCGCCGGCGAAAGGTTGACATTGATACACATGGGCGGCAATTTCACGCCCACGTTTTTGAGCGCGACCTTCACACGCTCTCTGGCTTCCCGCACCTCAGAGCCTGGCAGCCCTACGATCTGAAAGCATGGCAGTCCCGGAGAAACATCCACTTCCACCTGGATCAGGCAGCTGTGCATACCATAGACTGCTCCCGATAAAATTGTACTGAGCAACTTCTTTTCCTCCTTTGTCTATTTTGGGTAATATATTCTCTGAAATATTTCGGCGATATGCCGTTTATAAAACTATAGAATTAAGTATAATTCAGATAATATTATTTGTGATTTGATATGTGCTTTTGCAGACTACCTGGACATAAAGCCAGGCATAAAAATATTTACATATATTATTACAGCCCAAATTCCTGAAACAGCTTTTCCCGGTATCCTCTGTCGGTTGTCATCCGCCTCAAATCTTCCATGCGGTTTAATTCTAACAACTTTCCCACCAATGCCGCCGCTCTGTCAGTTCCCTGTTCCATCCCTTCTTCCATTCCATCTTCTCGCGCTTCCTCCCTGATGGTTCTTTCATATGCATCCATATCAATTTCTTCTAATAGCATTCCCAGCACCTCCGCTCGATATCTTTGCAGGAACTGTGACAGGATATTATGGTCTATACAGTAATCAATTACTAAATTAAGAGCTTCCTGACGGTCCATGCCCTCTGTTTCCTTCCTGTCCTCTTTCTCTTGTACTTTGCATAAGCTGTCCTCCTTTGTCCACAGCAGGACGCGCCATGCGGTTCTTCCGTCATCTTCGTTCCTGCCATATTTAATTGAATCATTTGAAAATCTGACAGAAACTGTCTGAATGTACGAGCTGTACATCGTTAGAATTTCTCTGATAGAAATAGTTTATATAAGTTTTTCCTATTTGTCAACTACTTTTTTACGAAATCACACCACACAATATAAAACTGCCTAAATAACGGCATATATCCGTCACTCAGACAGTAATACTCCGAGTTCGCGAAACAAAACTCCCAATCCTTCCGCTTATCCGAGTTCGCGAAGCGGATCTCGTAAAGTTAATTCCGAAGGAATTTACCTTTTTACATGATCTTATTCTGCATCCCATCCGGATCCTGAGCAAACTGTATAGCCATCTCCCGGTCAATCTTTCCCTCATAGAAAAGCTGTACGATCGCATCATCCATCGTGATCATACCCATCTTGCGGTTGGTCTGCATAACGGTCGCCAGCTGGTGTGATTTGCCTTCACGGATCAGATTCCTGACCGCATGATTGGCGTGCATCACCTCAAAAGCCGCTACACGTCCCTCACCGTCCATGGTAGGAATCAACTGCTGGGATATGACTGCTTCCAATACATTGGCAAACTGTACACGGATCTGCTGCTGCTGATGAGGCGGGAACACATCGATAACACGATCCACAGTACTGGCCGCGCCTATGGTGTGCAGGGTTGACAGTACCAGATGGCCTGTCTCCGCCGCTGTGATGGCTACGCTGATCGTCTCAAAGTCACGCATCTCACCCACCAGGATTACATCGGGATCCTCACGGAGAGCAGCACGAAGGGCATTTGCATAACTATGGGAATCAAAACCTATCTCCCTCTGATTGAACATCGCAATCGTATGTTGGTGCAGATACTCAATCGGATCTTCCAAGGTAATGACATGGGCATCTCTCTTATTATTAATCTTATCAATGATCGCCGCCAGCGTGGTGGACTTACCGCTTCCGGTAGGACCCGTCACCAGAATAAGCCCTCTCTTACGTTCATAGAGGTTGATGACTGACTCCGGTACACCCAGCACTTCCGGGGAAGGCACCTTTGTACCTACCAAACGCAGGGCCAGCGCAGCAGACCCTCTCTGCTTATACGCATTGACACGGTATCTTCCCAGTTCCGGGATAGAGAAGGACATATCATATTCTCCCCGTTCCTCAAACCGTTCCCTCTGTACATCATTCATGATCGAATAAGCGATCGCCAGAGTATCCTGCGGTAACATTTTCGGATAATCCATGGTGACCAGATTACCGTTGACGCGCATCTTAGGTGGTATTCCTACAGTAATATGTACATCCGATGCGCCGGCATCGCACGCAGTGTGCATAATCTCAAATATCGTTGGCATTTCTCTACCCCTTTTATGTATATTTCTTATCTTTCAGAATCTTTCGATCCCTATATTCCTGCTTTATAAAATCGCGATCTCCACATATTCCGGTTCTTCCACCTCCACCCCGGATTGCTTGAGCAGATTCATATCCATCACATAACGGTTGTCCATCGTCTTCATAATGTCCCTGATCTCCAGGTCCTCATACATATCCATATCCGCCAGATCCACAATACTGTTGTCGCGGAACATCAGCACCATGGGACGCAGGACATTTTGCTCATTAGCGGAAAGCACCAGTGCTTTTTCCCCGGTATTGAGCTCCACGCTGACACCCGGTACCAGAATATTAATGGATTTGATCAGTGCATCCACCACCCTGCTGTCAAAAATCTGGGGATTGTCCAGTAAATATTTTAAGGCCGCCACTTCAGAATTCGGCTCCTTCTCAAACTGCACGGCCGTCATCCTGTCGTATGTTTCCGCCACCGCAAGCACTCTTGCACCATTCCCCATTCTGACAGACGAGATATCTTCTCCTGTTTTCAGACTGGAAAGCCCTTTACGGGCCTGTACACAGATACGCTTCACATTAGGCGCCGAAGAGAAGGCCATCTCAATCATATCATAGCCGCCCACTTCCGCTACCTCAATCCTCGTCTTCTCCTCCGGCGAAGGATTCTCGCTCTCCAATATATCCGCAACCGTCAGCTTTCCAATATCATGGACTAACGCCGCCTGCACGGTCTCCAACTGTTCATCTACCTTTATATTCATAACATGCGTTATCATTGCGCAGAGGATCGCTACATTCAAAGAATGTTTATAAATATAATCCTCTTTGCTGCGGAGATTCTGTATAAAATTGATCCTCTTATCCAGATGTCCATAATTCTTGATGATATTGGCCGAGATCATCTGTATCCTGGAAACCCGCTTTGTCTGCAGGATCTTGTCAAGTTCCTCCCGAATTGAGAACACACACATCGTCTGAAAACGCTCGAACTCAATGTCTGCCTGCGTCATGGGAGGCACGGGTTCTGCCGGCTCTAATATAAAGATGCCGATCAACCCGAAATTGCGGATACTTTCGATGCCCTGCTTTGTCAGCTTAGAATTTCTCTCATACAGCAGGACACCATTTTTATTGTAAATGGGACGTGCCAGTCTCATGCCCGTCTTCAAGTTATCCCTCTTTACAAAAAGCATATTTTGCCTCCTCCCTGCCCGTCTTATGTAGTTCCCAGCGCCTCGTAGCCCTCTTTGAGTTTCTCAAGGGCCTTCTTTTCTATCCTCGACACATAGCTTCTGGATATTCCAAGCCTGCGCCCTATCTCCCGCTGTGTAATCTCGTGTTCACTGGAAAGTCCATACCGAAGCATGATGATCGCCTGCTCACGCTCGGAAAGCCGTTCATGAATCAGCCCGGAGAGTCTGCCAAGCCTCTCTTCCACTTCCATTCTGTCGACCACATCCACCTGCTCCTGCTCTATGATATCAAGCAGATTGATCTCGTTCCCCTCCCTGTCCGTACCAATCGGATCATAGAGGGACACTTCCCTGGATGTCTTCTTTTTGGCCCGAAGCAGCATCAAAAGTTCGTTATCAATACAGCGTGATGCATAAGTACTCAACTTTCCCTTACCCGCATCAAAGGAATCTATTGCCTTAATCAGACCTATGGTTCCAATGGAGATCAGATCCTCCATATCCTCGTCTACATTCTGATATTTCTTGGCAATATGCGCTACCAGACGCAGGTTATGTTCCACCAGGATCTCCTTGGCTTCCTTTCGCTCTTCTTCGCTGCCTGTTCCAAGTCGTCTTAAATACACGGCCTCTTCCTTCGCAGTTAATGGCTGACTAAATGTTTTCAAAAGAAGCCC
>CAYUKT010000182.1:0-5453 GCA_964445285.1 uncultured Bacteroides sp.
ATTGTCCGTTTCTAGGCATTTCTGGAGCGCCAGCGTTCCGGTGCGGGCCATCTCCACAATGCTGATGCCCTGCATCATGCTGATGAAGAGTCTGATCCGTTCAGGCATATCACAAATCTGTATGACCATCATGTTTTTGGACATATCCACGATATCTGCGTTCATGATTTCACAGGTTTCTATGATATCCCGGCGGTTGCTCTTGTTATATTTGACTTTCATCAACATCAGCTCACGGCTCACACTGGACGGTTCGTCAAAGGTCTTTACTTTGATGACGTCAATCTTTTTATTGAGTTGTTTTTCAATCTGCTCAATGGTGCGCTGATCGCCGGAACTGACGATGGTCATACGGGATACGGAAGAATCCTCCGTCTCTCCCACTGCCAGACTGTCGATATTAAAACATCTTCTTGAGAACAGACCGGCCACTTTACATAAGACACCGGATCTGTTTTCCACTAAAACGGAATATATTTTCTTCATATTGCTTATCATGCTCCCTTCTCGGTGTGTGGATCCTTGTACACTGATCATGTAGATATCACAAGTGTTTTCCCCTATTTAACGAGATCCATCGGATCAATGATACATTCCAAAAGGACAGATTCATCATTTTCCAGAAATGCTTTAATGGTATCCTCTACACCTTCCATCGTATACTGCCGCATAAATTTCATGTCATATGCCGCCGAAAGTTTTTCCAGATCGGGACTGCCGGACAGATCTACCACAGAATAATTGTCTTTATAAGTATAGTGCTGGTATTCCCGCACCATGCCCAGATAATTATTCTTGAGGACAATGATCTTGACTGGTACACCAAATTGCCGCATGGTGGCCAGTTCCATCATGGACATCTGGAAAGAACCATCGCCGCAGACTGCCACTACCTGACGCTTTTTATCCGCCAGTTTGGCTCCCATGGCTGCGGGAATGGAGTATCCCATGGTTCCCATGCCGCCAGTGGTAAGGAAACGCCCCTTTTTGACGATATGGTAACCGCAGGACCAGATCTGGTTCTGCCCCACATCCGCCACATAAACCGCATCTTCCTCCATGGCTTCAGAGAGCATGGTAATGAATGCCGCCGGATCCACATAATCCGGATTGGGTCTGCGAATTGGCCGCATACTGTCACGATAGCCGTTTAATACCTGAATCCACTCGCTGTGCTCACAGTTAAGGTCTTCTTTCTGGATATCTTCAAAGATATGCTTGGCATCGCCCACAAGCGGTATGGCCGGTCCCACGTTTTTGCCAATCTCCGCCGGATCCACATCAATGTGGACCAGAACTTTGTTCTCCGTGATCAGATCCGGCTGGTTTACTGCCCGATCCGCTACCCGGGCACCTACCATCAGCAAAAGATCGGACTCGTTCATGGCCCGGTTGGCATAGGGTTTGCCGTTATTACCTACCATGCCATAATACATCGGATGTCTGGTAGGCATGGCACCGATGCCCATCATGGTGGACACTACAGGAATCTGATATTTCTCCGCGAAATTCCTGAGTTCAACTTCCGCTTGACTCAAGAGGACGCCGCCGCCGGCACAGATGAGGGGACGCTTGGCTTTTTCTAATTCCTTGATCACCTTCTTAATCTGAGCCATATTGCCCTTCACTGTGGGCTTGTAAGTTCTCATATTGACTTCTTCCGGGTACTTGAACTTACTGACCAGACTATTCTGGATATCGATAGGGACATCAATCAGCACAGGACCTTTGCGGCCTGTACTTGCCAGATGAAAAGCCTCCTTAAAAATCCGCGGGATATCGCCCGCATCCTTGACCAGATAGCTATATTTGACAAAGGATTCCACAGCACCGGTGATATCTGCTTCCTGAAAGACATCGGATCCCAAAAGTTCGCTGTTCACCTGACCAGTAATGCACACCAGGGGAATACTGTCCGCAAAAGCGGTGGCCACACCGGTGATCAGGTTGGTGGCACCGGGACCGGAAGTGACTGCACATACACCCACTTTACCGGATACCCTTGCAAAGCCGCTGGCCGCATGGGCAGCGTTCTGCTCCGTGCGGATCAGGATGGTCTGTATATCAGACTCGAGAATACTATTGTAAAAAGGGCATATCGCCACGCCGGGATAACCAAATACATATTCTACGCCTTCCGCTTCCAAACACTTTACTATCGCATCTGCACCTATCATATTTTTCTCCATTTCTGCGCCGCTTTTGTCTCAACTTGTTGAGACAGCGTATAAACGAGTTTGTGTCAAGCAACGCGCAGACACAAATCTCGTGATTGAAAATTTTTAGATTTGCAAGATCCTCTTAGTCAGTTTTACAGCATCGGCCGCGTCCTTGGAATAACCGTCCGCACCGATCTCATCCGCATACTCCTGAGTGATCACGGCCCCGCCGATGATGATCTTGGCCGGCACCTTCTGCTCTTTGGCGTAATTGATCACATGCCGCATTTGCTGCATAGTGGTGGTCATCAGGGCCGAGAGAGCAATCACCTGAGCGTTATGCTCCTTTGCTGCCTCGATAATCTTTTCTTTGGGCACATCCTTACCCAGATCGATCACCTGGAAACCATAATTTTTTAACATCAAAGCCACTAGGTTTTTGCCGATGTCGTGGATATCTCCCTCCACCGTGGCAATCACTACCGTAGGCATGTCTGCGGCAGTATCCGCCTGTAAAAGAATCGGTTCCATATATTCAATCGAGGATTTCATGGCCTCGGCGCTGGCAATCAACTGGGGCAGGAAATATTTGCCCTTGTCAAAAAGTTCTCCAACTTCGTTGATAGCAGGAAGCAGCACCTCGTCCAACAATGCTTTCGCCTCGTGTCCCTGATCCAGCGCCGCCTGGGTATCTTCCACGATCACACCCTGGTTTCCCTTTAACACATCGCTATAGAGCTTATCCGTGATGGTTAATGCGGCACTCTCTTTGGTCTGCGCCTTCAACCGGATGCCCGTCTGCGGTGCCGCCGCCTCACCAAGGGCTTCCCGCTTTTCTTTCAGGGCATCCATCAGCTGGATATAACGGATATCCGCCCCCTCTTTATGCAGCAGCAGATCTGAAGCGAAAGCACAGCTGACTAACAGTTCCTGGGACGGATTGGCGATGGCCATGGTCAATCCCGCCTGGATGGCCATGGTCAGAAAACTGGCATTGACAAAGCTCCGTTCCGGCAAACCGAACGAGATATTGGAGAGGCCACAGATTGTGGCAAGCCCCTGTTCTTTACAATACCGTATCGTATCCAGCGTATCCGTAGCCGCCGTCTTATTGGCACCGACAGTGGCCACCAGGCCGTCCACGATGATATCTTCCCTAGCCAAGCCAAAGGCAAATGCTTTTTCCTTGATTTTCTCTATGATAGCAATCTTCTCTGTGATATCCTTGGGCAATCCCTCATCCGACAAGGGAAGCAGGATGAACATGGCACCATACTTCTTGGCCAGAGGCAGCAGGGCATCCACCTTGGCTGTCTCATAAGAGATGGAATTGATCAGCGCCCGGCCCGGATATCTGCGAAGCGCCGCTTCCAACACATCCACATGGCTGGAATCGAGGGAAAGAGGCAGGTTTGTAATGCCAGCGATGGTCTCTATGGCCTTTAACATCATCGCCTTTTCATCGATACCGCTCATGCCCATATTGACATCCAGGATGCCGGCGCCGCAGGCCTCCTGTTCTTCCGCAAAGGCCGACACCAGCTCCATGGAGCCTTCCCGGAGTTCAGCCTGTAGTTTTTTCTTGCCGGTGGGATTGATGCGCTCTCCCACAATGATGAAGTTATCCGTCAGATCAAAAGAGATTGTCTGCCGCTCACTGGTAAGGAAACGCCTGCCGGATTTTTTCCGGTGCAGGATGGGCATATCTGCCGTCTGGTTCTTCGCTTCCCGGATATATTCCGGCGTGGTGCCGCAGCAGCCGCCGATAATGGAAGCGCCTGCCAGCACGATGTCTTTCATACAAACACCGAAAGTCTGTGCATCCATATCATAAACGGTATTTCCCGCCGTATCCAGATAAGGCAGGCCGGCATTGGGCTTGGCAATGATGGGCAGAGTGGTCACCGCCGCCATACTGCGCACCACCTCCACCATCTTATCCGGCCCGGTGGAACAGTTGACCCCCACAGCCGCCGCCCCAAGACTTTCTAACACCACTGCCGCGGTCACCGCATCTGTCCCAAACAGAGTCCGACCGTCTGATTCAAAGGTGAGTGTGGCCATTACCGCCAGGTCACAGACTTCTTTGGCGGCAATCACAGCCGCCCTGGTCTCCTGCAGGCTCATCATGGTCTCCACTACCAAAAGATCCACACCGGCTTCCACCAGATAACGGATCTGTTCTTTGTATACTTCGATCAGTTCCTCAAAATCCAGTTTTCCCATAGGGGATAACTGTTCGCCTGTCATGGTGATATCCCCGGCCACATAAGCCTGTCCTCCGGCTGCTTCCCTGGAGAGTCCCACCAGATCATGGTTCATCTGCCGAATCTTATCTTCCAGTCCATATTCCTTTAATTTAATCCGGTTCGCCGTAAAGGTAGGCGCATAGATAATATTGCTGCCTGCACTTACAAATTCTTTCTGTAAGGAGATAAGCACTTCCCTATGCTCCAAGATCCACTGCTCCGGGCACACCCCTGTGGGCATACCTTTTTTCTGCAGATTAGAACCGGTGGCCCCATCCAAATAAATGGGCTTATCCTGTATCAATGCGCAAAATGCCTGTCTGTCCATATTATTCTTCCGCCCCCTCAGAAGGCTCCTCATAAAAGACGGTATCATCCGTGTCGAAATTATCTTCCGGCACTTCTTCCGAAGCACCCTCGTCCGATGATCCGTCAGACGATTCATCCTCCTCTGGCTTATTCAGGAATCCGCCGCCGAAGATACCCTCATCCTCTGTGTATGTAACGCCTTCCCCTTCCGGGATCTCTCCATGCAGAATGGAAATGATATATTGGATACGGATATTGACCCTTTCATAATATTCCATGGCACCCTGCCACAGATTCTCATTGAAGGTATCTCCCTCGTATGCCGAGTGGAACAAAGCGACTGCCTCCTTCATATTTTCATCCGCCTCATCCGCCAGGCTCTCCGCTGCCGAAAACTGTTCCGGCACTTCCAATTCCGCCATCCAGGTAATCTCTGCCTGCAGGCCATCCAGATACGCCAAAAGCTGCGATACCGCATCTTCCGAGGATGGATCGATCGAATTAATATTATTATCATAGGAAGCAACACTCTCAAAAAAGGTATTCATATCTTCCTGATAAGCAACCAGTGCTTCATCTTCTTTGCCACATGCCGTCAACAAAAATCCGCAGATAATAATGATGCCTAAAATCATATTTTTTTTCAAAGTCTTCCCCTCCAGCCGGGACTTATCTAATATATTTTTATCTATAGTATTCCCTATTTAACCATAGTACTGATTTCATGCCTTTTCGT
>CAYUKT010000183.1:0-5453 GCA_964445285.1 uncultured Bacteroides sp.
AAACCGCATATCTCGTGAAGTTTGTCTGTGAGCTTATCCCTTTTGTACAGTGGTAAGGCAATGGCCATAAAGCGAAAGATGGAGCTGGTACGTAGCTATTTAAACAGAAAAGGATCTCCAGATGAAGACAAAATTGATGAGGTAATACAGAAGGAGTACAAGGAATATTATGAGCGCTTGGAGCAAATGGAAAAGGATATAAAGGTTACAGATTTGTTTACGGATGCGCCGGTTCTGTCTGAGGAAGAGGGAAGAGAATTAAAATCGTTACACAAGCAGCTTGTGAAAAAGCCTCATCCTGATGTGAAGAAGGAAGCTACCGAGTAGAATCTGATGTTGAGGAACCAGGCGGTAGATTCTTATGAAAAGGGCGATTGGAAATGCTCAGGACCATCGCAGATATTGCATCCGGAATTGAGGAAAAATTACCAGAGAAGCCGGAGGATGCTGTAGAAGAGTTGAAGAAAAAGTGTGAGAAAATCGAAACTAGGGAAACGCTAATTAATTTATGCATTTCCTCGTGATCTTTGGTACAATATAGGTATCAATTGAAAGGTCGTATGCCTATGAATCAACTAACATTTTCTGATATGGAATACTCCAACCGCAAAAAGGAATTCAAACGTGAAGAATTCCTTGATGCTATGGAAGAAATCATTCCATGGAAAGACTGGGTGGACATGATTCGTCCCTACTATTTCAATAATCAAAGTGGGCGCAAGCCTATCGGTATTGAAACCATGCTCCGCATGTATCTTATGCAGATCTGGTTTAATCTGTCTGATGAAGGAATCGAGGATTCCATTTATGACAGTTACGCTATGCGCTCTTTTATGCATATCGATTTTAATGAACAACAGGTGCCGGATGCAACTACCCTGCTTAAGTTCCGGCAGATGCAGAGGTTCGTCAGGCTCAGATAGCTCTAAATACCTTGAATGCAGAACTGCGTGAATTGTCGAAGAATAAGACGGTGCAGCTTAAGTAGGCCAGACTGGCGACTGCGATAGATTTGTGGCTTGCGATGGATTTTTGGATGTATTGACGCATCTACAGATAAATAAGGCACAGGAGCGGATAAGCAGGGTAATTGCGCAGGTGGAGAGTATCAAACATGAATTAAGGGAACTATTTTAGGAAGAGCATGGTATGTTGGATAGAGTAATCTTATTATTTCTGGTCAAGCTAGAATTAGCCAGTAAAAATAATCTTAGATTCAATTGTGCAGACGGTCTGCACAATTAAAAGGAGGCAGTATGCTAACAACGTCAAATCAATATTTACAAGCAGTTCAAGAAATTAATGAATATGTTAATCAAGCAAAATATAGAGCATCTGTTAGTGTAAATAGCGAGGTAATGAAAACAAATATATTTATTGGAAATGTCATTATTCGCAATTCAGAATGGGGAAATAAATTTATTGATAATTTATCTCAGGACATGCGTATGAGATTTCCCGGTACAAAAGGTTATTCAGTTCGTAACTTAAAATACATGAAGAAATTTGCGCAAATTTTTACCGAAGATGATGTGGATAAGTATGGATTGGGAAAAATTACATGGAGTCATCATCAAGTATTGATGAGCAAGGTGTTAAGTCAGGTGGAATATATATGGTATCTGGAAAAAACTCTGGAACATGGGTGGACTGTAGATGATTTGACCTCTCAAGTAAAGAGCCAACTATATGAGAGACAGGTAGTTGCAAATAAGATTTCAAATTTTGAAAAAAGATTGCCGATGGAACAAAAAGCAATGGTTTTGGATACAATAAAAGACCCATATATGTTTGATTTCATCAATTATACTGAAGATATGCTGGAAACAGATATAGAAAATTAACTGGTAAGAAATGTGACGTCATTATTGATGGAACTGGGAAAAGGATTTGCTTTTATGGGACAGCAGTATCATCTCGAGATTGGTGGTAAAGATTTTTATATTGACCTTCTTTTTTATAATATAAAGCTTAGATGCTATGTGGCGATTGATTTAAAAACTGGTGAATTTAAGCCGGAACAAGCAGGAAAAATGAATTTCTATTTATCGGTATTAGATGATTTGGTAAAGAGTCCAGATGACAACCCGTCTATAGGACTTATATTGTGCAGAGATGAGAATCGGACCATTGCAGAATATGCGTTAAGAGATATGTCAAAACCGATTGGAGTAAGTGAATATCATTTGTGTACAGATTTGCCTTTAAATTTGAAAAACACTTTACCGGATGTAGAAGAGATTAGAAGCAGAATTGATATGAAAAGGTAAGTTGTGCAGACGGTCTGCACAAATAAATTAGAGCATATTTTAGGCGAGTAGCTCTGCCCCAAATTGTGGGACGAAGCTCTTTTCTTTTTGTGTGCCATGGGCGCGCTCTAATGGGTGAAAGTCGTGTGTTCTGCAAGCTGTTATCAGCTTGCCAGTGAAAGTCTGGTCAAGGTAATCGCCAGTGAGCCTTGTAGCGAGCCTCCAATGCTTTTGGGTGACCGATTGTGTTGAAGCGAGGTATGCCTGTGAGAAACAGGTGCAAAATAGCAGTCCGTAACATAAAGTGAATCCTGTAGCATCGTTACGTTCGTCCTGAAAAACGCTCCATCTACCGTTTACCAATAAAGTACAATAGTATACTAAAAAGTTGACATAAAAGAGCAGGTTTTATACGATCTGCAAGTACTTTTTCTAATATTCAACTGTCAAACTCCCGGATTGACGGGGAAAATTGCAGGGCAGTCTATATTTAAGTGACAGTATATCAAAATTGTGGTATACTATATTCATTCATAAGTATATGAGGAGCGGTATACCACAATGAAAAAAGAACGTGTGCTTTATCTTGACCTGATTCGTATTGTCGGTTTTTTTATGATCACGTCCTATCACTTTTCGGTAGCGGTCAGGGCACTTGGTATTGAGGCAGCTTATATTGATATTTATCAGGGGATCATCCACATTGTGTGGGCGCCGATTGCGGTCTCCTGTTTCTTTATGGTCTCCGGCGCGGCATTGATCTACCGTTATGAAGAGAAACTGACGTTAAAAGAGTATTATAAAAAAAGATTCCTGGGGATATTTCCCCTGTTCTGGCTGGCATATCTGTTTGCCTTCCTGGACTTTTTCTATCGATCGAAATCCATGCCCAATGCGCCGAAGCTGAATTTCCTTCTGACAGTGATCGGGATGGACGGTTATCTCTATGAGTATGTAGATAATTTCTATATGATTGGCGAGTGGTTCTTAGGCGTCATCATTATGCTCTATATTTTGTTTCCCCTTTACAGGCTTATCATGTGCAAGTGCAAATATATTCTGCCCGTGGTATTTTTAGGGGCCAGTATCTGGCTTTTGTATAACAATCCCTTTGCTATGGTGATTGAGAAGAATCTCATCGTGTGCAGCATGTACTTTGTGCTGGGAATGTTGTTTGAAATGATCCGGAAGAGTCCGCACCAGAAAGCGGTGGTGATTGGCAGGCGCATTCTGGCTGTTGTGGGCGTTGGACTCTATATCATGGTATATCTTGTGGAGCAGTCAGGGTATTATTTCAATGCCTACCATGTGGTGTTTATGCTGGCGGTTTCGCTTTATATGATCATCATGGAGGTGTCAACCTGGATCAAGTCGGGCAGGGTGCAGAATCTGGTTGCCACGATCGGGCGTCATTCCTTTGCCTATTATCTGCTGCATCATGTATTTCTGTACCGGTATCTGCCTAATTTTTCGGGGACAGTCATGAGCGGTTCCAATACGCTGCTTTTGTTTCTAAGTTCCGTGGGTTATATTTATCTGCTGGCGGTGGGGCTGGATAAGATTTATGCATATCTTGCCGGAGCGCTCGGCAGGTGGCGGGCACAGAAGCCGGTGAAGGAATAAAGGGAAGTTATCGATCATACAAAAGAAAAGGGGGAGTATTATGGGGATTTTAGCAGGATTGATCTGGAAACTGGCGGTGGTACTGCTGATCGTGCTGATCATTGTGGTGGTGGTAACGGGGTATAAGAAAGCACCGCCGGATACGGCATTTATTATTTCCGGTCTGCGTAAGAAAGTGATCATCGGAAAGGCCAGCGTAAAGATTCCGTTCTTTGAGCGGCTGGATAAGCTGAGCCTGAAACTGATCGCCATTGATGTGAAGACATCCAATGCAGTGCCGACTGCGGATTATATCAATATCCAGGTGGATGCGGCGGTGAATGTGAAGATCAGTGCGGAGCCGGAGAAATTGGCCAGGGCGGCACAGAACTTTTTAAATCAGAATACGCCGTATATAGCAGGTATTGCCAGGGAAGTGCTGGAAGGTAATATGCGTGAGATCGTGGGCCGCATGCGCTTAGAAGAGATGGTCAGCGACAGACAGAAATTCGCGGAACTGGTGAAGGAAAATGCAGAACCGGATCTGGCGGCCATGGGACTCGATATCGTCAGCTTTAATGTGCAGAACTTTGCGGACGGCAACGGTGTTATTGATGATCTGGGTATTGATAATATTTCCCAGATCAAAAAGAAGGCTGCGATCGCCAAGGCGGAGGCCGACAAGGAGATTGCAGTGGCCAAGGCGGAAGCCGATAAACAGGCCAATGATGCCCGTGTCAATGCAGCCAGAGAAATTGCCAAGAAGAATAACGAGCTTGCCTTACAGCAGGCAGAGCTGAAGAAGGTGGAGGATACCAAGCGCGCCGAGGCGGATGCAGCCTACAGTATCCAGGAACAGGAGCAGAGAAAAACGATTGAGATCGCCACGGCAGAGGCAAGCATTGCCAAGCAGGAGAAGGAAGTTGTCTTAAAACAGCGCGAAGCAGAAGTGCGTGAGAAGGCGTTGGACGCGGAAGTCAAGAAGAAGGCTGAAGCAGATAAGTTTGCGAGACAGCAGCAGTCCGAGGCGGAGCTGTATGAGCGCCAGAAGAAGGCGGAGGCGGAGAAGTTTGAGCGGGAGAAAGAGGCGGATGCCTTGAAGGCTACCGCAGAGGCCCAGAAGTTTGCGAAAGAGCAGGAGGCAGTGGGTATTCGCATGGTCGGTGAAGCGGAAGCGGAAGCCAGCCGCGCCAAGGGTGTGGCAGAGGCGGAAGCTATCCGAGCCAAGGGTCTTGCGGAGGCGGAGGCCATGGAGAAGAAGGCTGAGGCTTACCAGAAATACAACAATGCCGCAATGGCGGAAATGCTCATAGATGTACTGCCTGAGATAGCTGCGAAGATTTCTGAGCCGCTCAGCCAGATTGATAAGATTACTATCATCGGTGGTTCCGAGGGTGTAGGCGATATGGCAGGTAATGTGCCGGTAGTCATGGCAAAGCTGTTTGAGTCCATGAAAGAGACAGTCGGGATAGATCTTGCGGATATCATGAAGGCAGGCACTTTTGATGCGAAGGTGACCCGAAACGTGAATATCAGCGGTCTGGAGCAGGCTTCCGATGAGGTCAAGGGTAAAGTGGCTGCGGCAGTAACGGAAGATATGAT
>CAYUKT010000184.1:0-5404 GCA_964445285.1 uncultured Bacteroides sp.
GAGGAAGAAACAGTCGTTTATTATTTTGCGGAGACAGAGGATACCGTATCTATTACCAGTGAGGAAGTGATCAGTACACATGCGATTCTGGTGGATGAGAGTAAGGATACTATCGTTGCGGCAAAGGGTGCAAGGGAAAGAATTATTCCTGCTTCCATGACCAAAGTCCTGACAATCCTGGTGGCGGCGGAACACATTCCGGAAGAGAAGCTGGATGATACGTTCACGATGACTTTGGAAATCACGGACTATGCCTATGTAAATGACTGCAGTTCGGTGGGATTTGTAGATGGGGAAAAGGTGACGATACGGGATATGTTCTATGGAACGGCTATGCATTCCGGCGGAGATGCCGCGTTGGGGCTTGCCATTTATGTAGCCGGTTCCCAGGAAGCCTTTGTGGATCTGATGAATCAGAAACTGCAAGAACTGGGTATAGCGGACAGTACACATTTTACCAATTGTGTCGGTTTGTATGATGAAGCTCATTATACTACAGTTTATGATATGGCGGTCATTATGAAAGCGGCGATGCAGAATGACCTGTGCAGGGAATTTTTATCCAAGCATATTTACACCACGAAACCTACAGAAGAGCATCCGGACGGTATAGAGATCTCCAACTGGTTTTTGCGTAAGATTGAGGACAAGGATACCGGCGGTGAGGTGCTCTGTGCCAAGACTGGTTATATCGTCCAGTCCAAAAACTGTGCGGTAAGTTACAGCATATCGGCAGGCGGGACTCCCTATATTTGTGTGACAGCGGAATCCACCAGCGGCTGGCGGTGCATCTATGATCATGTGGAGATTTATAATACCTATGTCCCATAAATTTTGGTGCCGATTAAGAGCAGCTTAATCATTGCTTTGTGGCGGGGTTTTGACTTTGTCAAAGTTATGGATTTTGGCGTAAGCCTGCGGATAGAAAGGCGGATCCTATGCTAAAACTTCTCAAGATTGCCATCGGAAGTGCCGCGGCAATTTTCCTCGCTGATCTGCTGGGCCTTAGCTACAGCACATCGGCGGGTATCATAACGCTTCTGACGATACAGGATACTTCCAGGGAGACCATCATTATTTCTGCGAAAAGAGTCTGCGCCTTTCTGTTGGCGACAGCTCTTGCTTTTGTAATTTTTCATCTTTTGGGGTATCATATATTTTCTTATGGTATTTTTCTATTCCTTTTCATTGCCTGTTGTATGCCCCTTCATCTTGAGAATGCGGTTTCCATCAATGCGGTGCTGACCACGCACTATCTGTTGGAAAAGAATATGGCGTTTTCCTTGATTGGGAATGAGGCACTGCTTTTGCTGATCGGGGCGGGTATCGGCACCGTTTTGAATCTGTATATGCCGGGAAAGAGCAGGGAAATCCGCGCCATGCAGTATCAGTTGGAGGAAGATCTGCGGACTGTACTTCTGCGGATGTCGGAATACATTAAGAAAGAGGAAAAGTCGGATTATACGGGGAGCTGTTTTGCTAAGCTGCAGGCGGATATGGATGCAGGTAAGAAACAGGCCTTTGCTTATGTGAATAATACGTTCTTTCAGGAATCGAAGTATTTCCTTGTCTATATGAATATGAGAGAGCAGCAGACGGTGGTTCTGCGGGATATTTATAAGAAGATTATAAGTATGCGTACCATTCTGCCACAGACAAAGCGGGTGTCGGAGCTGCTCCATGAGATCGCGGTGACCTTTGGAGAATCCAATAATGCCAGGGAGTTACTCGTGAAACGGGAAGAGGTACTTATGCAGATGAAGGAGTCCGGCCTGCCTGTAACAAGGCAGGAGTTTGAGGATCGGGCAGTGCTTTATGGCATCTTGATGGACTTGGAATATTTCCTGCAGTTGAAGAAGGAGTTTGCAGACTCGCTGACGCAGGAGCAGATCAGGCGGTATTGGCATGAGGGATGAGGAAGCCAGGCAGTCCCCATCCCCTTTTCTTTGGTCATTCAATCGTAAAGCGATTCATGGATTCCTCCAGTGTCAGGATTTCTTTTCTCATGTTTTCCATATTCTGGGTCAGTTCCATCATGATTCTGGCCTGTTCATCCAGCGCAGAAGTGACTTCTGTGGTTGAAACTGCTGCCATTTCTGCTTTGGCAGAGATATTCTGCACGGAAGTCTGGATCTCATCCTTGTCGGCATTGATCTCCCCCATACCGTCCACAATTACCTGAAGGCTTTCCACTAACTTCTGTACTCGTGTTTCAATCATGTTGAATACGGATACGGTTTCGTTTAAGGATATCTGCTGTCTCGAGATAATGTCCTCGGTCTCTCTGGCGGATTGGGTAGTTTTTCTTGTCATGGCGGACATTTTGCTTAAAATCTGCTGGACTTCCCCGGCAGCATCAGAAGACATGTCTGCAAGATTGCGGATTTCCTCTGCCACTACGGAGAATCCCCGGCCATGTTCGCCGGCCCTGGCCGCCTCGATGGAAGCATTCAGGGAAAGCAGGTTGGTCTGCTGGGCGATACTGTTTATGGTGTCGATGATGCTTTCTATATCGATAGAGTACTGTTGCACGCCGTCTGCGTTTTCCACCAGAAGTGTTGTGATGGAGACGGTGGTCTGGGAACCCTGCTCCAGATCCTGTATGATAACCTGCCCCTTTTGAATGGTATCCAGCACATCCTGAATGGAATTTGACATGTCGGAAGTTTCATTGTAAATATCGTCCAGACGTCCGGCAAATACCTGCATTCTCTCATTACTCTTATCTGTTTCCATGGCCTGGCTCTGGACACCGTCAGCAACTTCTTCCACGCTGGTCAGGATATTCCGCAGCGATTCATTGATGGTTTCTGTTTTCTGGGTGGTGCCTTCCGCCATTTCATTGACATGGCCGCCGAAGTTTTTCATTTCTGTCATCAAGATCCGGATATTGGTTATCGTATCATTTAAAGCGGCAGAGAGCAGACCAAATTCATCTTTGCGTTTCGTGGGGAATGTCTGTGTCATATCTCCACTAGATACTTTACCAAGGGAATGGCTGATGACATTGACGGTCTTACTGATACCGCCTGAGATCAAAGTCCCGACCAGCATTGCGATGAGGACAGCGATGACGACTATGAGGATCGTCAGGTTGCGGATCATTGCGACTTCCGCCAGGATATTATCCCTTGGGATCAGTGCGCAGAGCATGATCCCGGACTTTTCCAAGGGAGAATATACATACAGATACTGTCTGTCGTTCCAGGTCACATCGAAACTGCCGGCTTCTTCCGCTTCCTGTGACAGATGATAGAAGTCCGTATCGGTGAATACAGGCGTTTCCATGTTTTCCATAGTCAGGTTTTGCTCCGTATCGATCTTATAGATGCGGGATACTTCTCTGCCGTCTGCGGATACCAGTGCACAGATACTGTTTGCACCGAAGCTGGCGTGGGATAGTATGTCTTCTGCCAGTTTCATGTCCCAGTCCAGAACGAGGAAGGTATTTGAATTCAAAAAGCGTTGTACATAAGTAAAGGCATAGTCCTGCCCATCACTTTCACGTGCTTTATCAATGGCGGTGTGGAATCCGAACCAGCCGTTTTTCTTGGATTTGTTTTCCGTAAAGTATGTACCGATGTCGGAGGACATAAAGTCATTGTAGATGGTATTTCCGAGATCGTGTCCAAGGGAATTGATCTCTGTGCCGGCTTCCGGTATGGTATAAAAGTTGCAGATAGAGGTTGAGTTGTTTTTCATCTGCAGGATGGTTGATTTGGCATTGCCGTAAACTTCCAGCCATTTTTCATCCGTATTGTCGTAATATTCTTCATAATATTTTTTCATGTCACTGTTTGCAATCTGCTCCCTGGCCCTGGAAGCGATGCCGTCTGCTATGGAACTGCCGTATAAGCTTATGGCGGAAACAGTATTCAGGGAAGATTCCCGGTATTTTTCCATAATGGTACTGGAAGCTGTGGTATAAGAAATCATACCAAGCACAACGATCAGGAATACCGGTATTAGAAATCCCCCAATGAGAGTAACGCCGATGCTTCTTTTTGTTTTTGTTCTTTTTTCTGGCTGGATATTGTGCGTCTTTTTCAATTTCATGAGGATTTATCCTTTCCATATTTACCAGCAGGCATCGTTTGCTGCAGTTATCAGCCATTATAGCAATGCTGTTTTGGAAGATGCAAGCATTCGTGGCAAACAGGTAAATAATTTGCTATCATGTGGAGAAAGAGGGTAAAAATTTCCTAGTGGTATGAACGTGCGAAAAATGTAGGGGAAGTATAGGGATGTGGTTTAGCGTACCATATAGATGAGTGTAGTTGCCGTATAGGATTAGAGGGTCAAAAGGTGCAAATGATAAATAGAGATAGCAGATTGCACAAAATGTTCACTTGCATCGGGCTTCGTCATATGGATTTTCTAAAATATTCCGGCAAAGCAGTGTCAGCGGACGAAACCGCCCTTTATTCGCCATCCGGGCTCATTACGGGCTTTTCGGGACATCCGTGTCCCGAAATTTCTGATAATGGAACGGAATATTAAGAAAATCACATATTCCTGCGCAAGATAACTTCGTGAACATTTTGTACAATCTGCCAATTTAATTTTATGAAAGCACCTTTTGACACCCTAATCCGTATAGGAAAATGATCGGGAGAAGATATAGATAATGAAGAGATATTATTATCATATTACGATAAAGTTCTGTTATAATATATTTAAAAATTTTAACGGATAAAATATATTCTATGTTACTTGTTTAAAAGAAACGGGATAGAACAATGATATATTTTCTGAGGGAAACAGGTCATAAGAATACTTTATGGGGAAAGGAAAACATATGGAAATCAAAAAGACAGTGGCGGAGTCCAGAATGGAGCAGGTATATCAGGTGCGGCCGGAGCATTTAAACGGTGCGGGCAGGCTGTTTGGCGGCAGGCTGATGGAGTGGATCGATGAATTAGCGGGACTTGTGGCCATCAGACATACGCAGAAAGATGTGATAACCGCTTCCGTTGACAATCTGAAATTTATTAGAGGAGCATATCTGAAGGATTTGATCGTATTGATCGGCAGGGTGACTTTTGTGGGCAGGACTTCCCTGGAAGTGCGGGTAGATACTTATATAGAGAGCATTGACGGCATTCGGAAACCCATTAACAGGGCTTATCTGACACTGGTTGCTGTGGATGAGGAAGGCAATCCCGTGGAAGTACCGGGGCTTATCATAGAGACGGAGTCGGAGCGGGCGGAGTGGGAAGCCGGGATTAAGAGACGTGAGATGCGTAAGCAGAGGAGAGAGGAAGGGTTTTAATGATGTTTCGTGATGTAAATGATGTGTAGTAGTTGACAAATATTAGTTTTACTATTAAAATGTATTTCACTATTTTGGTGAAAGAGAGAATAAATATGAAAAGCATATTTAAAGAACAGGAAATAGTAGCAG
>CAYUKT010000185.1:0-3839 GCA_964445285.1 uncultured Bacteroides sp.
GGATATTACTGGCCGGAGAATAGACTGTAGTCGAAAATTAGAAATTTTGTAGCGTGTCATTGCAGCGGAATCCCTTTATTAGGAAGGAATAGATTGCACTGTGCGGGCAGATACGGTAAGATGATACATATAACAATAAAGCGGAATATAGACGAATGAGGGGAGAGATAAAATGAAGAGAGCGGGAAATGAATTATTGCAGTTTTTGGCGGGGCTGGCAATGCTGATTGCCGGATTGTTTATTTTTTCACAAAAGGTGATGGTGTCATCCGGATTTTTTGGACAGGGATTTTCAGTTGGCGGCCTTCACATGGGAAATGGACTGATCATGGTGCCCTTTATCATAGGAATCGTGTGGATGTTTGTGACAGGAGGAAGTGTGGGCTCCAAACTATTTACGGCAGCCAGTATATTGATTGTTATTCTGGCGGTTATCATAACAACGGACATCCGTCTGATGCATGTGACGCTCTATGAGTGGGCCTTGATCCTGGTGTTGATTTTTGGCGGAGCCGGATTGGTTGCAAGAATCCTTTTTGCCGGAAGAAGGATTCCCGGGAGCGAGGAACGCAGGGAGGATCCCCGGATTGAGGAGACAGACAGAAAAGTGCGGGAGATTGAAGAAGAATTAGAACGAATTAAGAAGGAACGGTGATTGTTATGTATGAAGAGTGTAATCAGGCGCTGACACTGCGTCCGGATTTTTTTGATCCCATCCACAAAAAGGCGGAACTGGTCATGGAGCCGGATAATCCGGAGTTCGTAAGGGTTATCTATCATGATGAGACGCAAAATGTCAGGGTGGGAGCGGATGGTCTGGTAGAGTTTTACTGGTACGCGCCCAATGCCAGGAAAGTAGAGATTGGATGTCTCGGCGGATTTGCCGGAACCGGACGGTTTGCCTTAGAGCCGGATGGGAAGGGCGGATTTACAGGGAAAAAGAAATTCCACTACGGCATGCATTATTATCATTGGTTTGTGGATGATGTACAGGTCTGCAATCCGAAAGCAGGCGTGTCCTATGGGTGTTTCAGTGTGATCAATACTTTTGAGGTGCCGGAGAAAGAGAACGACTTCTTTTATATCAGGCCGGTTCCTCATGGGACGGTCAGCATCTGCAAATACGTGTCAGGTGTGAATGGTCATCTCAAAGAAAGTTACGTGTACACACCGCCGGGCTATGAGGAACAGAAGAATGCCGGAAAGAGCTATCCGGTACTCTATCTTCTGCATGGCGTTGGAGAGAATGAGACCGGGTGGATCTGGCAGGGCAAACTGAATTTTATCATGGATAACCTGATCGCGGACGGACAATGTGAAGAGATGATCGTAGTCATGGTCTGCGGTTATGCATTTTTGCCAGGAGAGGATCCGATTTTTTATCCAGGGGATTTTGACAGGGAATTGACAGAAGATGTCATTCCTTATATGGAAAGGCAGTTCCGGATTAAGGCTGGGCGGGATGACCGCGCCGTTGCCGGACTCTCCCTGGGATCTGCGCAGTCTGCCCTCTCGGTGAAGAAACATCCGGAAATGTTTGGCGCCCTGGGGGTCTTTTCCGGTGTGTTTATGGAGCCATTGGCATCTGTCATCTCGGCGAAGGATAAGCAGCATCTGGTCTTTCTTTCCTGCGGAAGCGGGGAGAAGGAGATTCTTGAGAGCCAGGAGCATTATACGGCGCAGTTGGAGCAGGCGGCAGTGCCGGTGATGAACAGGACCTATGAAGGCTATCATGAATGGATGGTCTGGAGAAAAAGCCTGGCGGACTTTGTGCCGGCCCTTTTCAGATGGACTACTGAGGAAGATATAAAAAGGGGAGAAGATGCCCTGCGGGATAGGAGAGGGCAGTGGAAAGAGAATACGGGGAGAAGGTATGTGGCTGACGGGAGGCAATCGGCCGTGGCTGATGGGAATCGTTTGGGGGTAGAGGAGGAAAAGGTTTCGGAAGAACAGCTTCTAAGACAGGGCCGTGAGGAGCAGATGCTATTTTTTGATCCTGTGTATAAGCAGGTCTGTTTCGAGACGGATGAGCAGGGCAGGCCTGCCGGCCGTTATGTAGAGGAACAGCCAGGATTTACATGCATGGCAGATGGAAGCGTGAAGATTTCCCTGTATGCGCCCGATGCGAACCAGGTGGAAGTGGATGTGTTCGACTGCGGCCGTATGAGTCTGCAGCAGGATCCGCAGCACCAGGGATATTGGTGCGGTGTTATGGAGGATGTGGAGCCGGGATTCCATTATGTCACGTTTGACGTAAACGGCACAAGAGTCTTGAATGTGCAGGCACCGGTGGGATATGGATGTTTCCAGGCCATCAATTATCTGGATATGCCGGATCCGGAATTTACATATCATGAACTGCAAAACGTCCCTCATGGCCAGGTGCATATGGACTATTATACATCTTCCCAGACGGGGCGGGCGAAACTGTGTTATGTCTATACGCCGCCGGGGTATGACGCCTGTGGCGGCAGGAGATATCCGGTACTCTACCTGCAGCATGGCGGGGGAGAAAATGAGATTGGGTGGTTCCGGCAGGGCAAGATTGCCAATATGGCTGATAATCTGCTTGCGGCCGGCCGGATGACGGAAATGCTCATCGTAATGAATACGGGCTATGCTTTCCGGGCGGACGGTACAAGCCATCCGGCGGTGGGTTCCTTTGAGGAGGAACTTGTGCAGGACTGTGTTTCTTATATTGACAGACAGTATGCCACTCTTGCGGATAAAAGCCACAGGGCTGTGGCGGGACTTTCCATGGGCGGTATGCAGGCGCAGAAGATTGCCCTGCATCATACGGATTTGTTTTCTTCACTTGGCATCTTCAGCGGCGGATTTGTGATCAAAGATGAAGAGGAAGATTACAGAAGCCTCCTATACCATGCGGACCGGTTCCGGGAGGAGATGGATCTGTTATTTGTGGGCTGTGGTACGCAGGATCATTTTTATGAAAAGACGGCTGCCAATGTGGAAGATGTGAAAGGCCGCGGTGTGCCTGTTATGGATTTTTTTGCGGCGGGCAGACATGACTGGAACTTTTGGAGACGATGTGCGGTCCGATTTTTACAGGCTGTATTTCGTAAACAGGCCTGCAATCCCTATCTTCCGTCCTGGGAATATATTCCCGATGGAGAGCCCTATGTGTTTGGGGACAGGGTGTACGTCTATGGTTCCCATGATCATTATAACGGGCATGTATTCTGCCTGGGGGATTATGTGTGCTGGTCTGCACCGGTAAGTGACCTGGGGAACTGGCGCTATGAGGGTGTTATCTATCCGAAGACCGCCGACCCGTTCAACAGGGACGGGAAAATGTGTCTGTATGCGCCGGATGTAACGGTGGGGCCGGACGGCAGATATTATCTGTACTATGTGCTGGACCATGTGTCCGTGGTGTCGGTGGCAGTCTGCGATACCCCGGCAGGTGAATATGAATTTTATGGTTATGTACACTATCAGGATGGCACTCGTCTGGGAGAAAAAGAAGGCGACCAGCCGCAGTTTGATCCGGGTGTACTGACGGAAGACGGGAAGACTTATCTCTATACGGGTTTCTGTCCCAGAGGCGACAAATCCAGAATCGGGGCGATGGTGGCCGTCTTAGGGCCGGATATGCTGACCATAGAGAAAGATCCTCGGCTTGTGGCGCCGGGATGCGAGTACGGTGCAGGATCCGGGTTTGAAGGGCATGAATATTTTGAGGCGGCTTCCATCCGTAAGGCGGGGTCGGATTATTACTTTATTTATTCTTCCATCGTGATGCATGAACTGTGCTATGCGGTGAGTAAAAAGCCGGACAGGGATTTCGTCTATGGCGGCGTTATTGTCAGCAACTGTGA
>CAYUKT010000185.1:3939-5396 GCA_964445285.1 uncultured Bacteroides sp.
ATTTAGCCTGCAATCTCTTTACGGATACGGAGTCGGTCTATGTGGGTGACGACCGTTTTCCCAAGATCATGCAGGATGGCCGGGACGGCGATGAAGAGCCGGGATATATCGGAAATATGAAGGATTCTGCAACGGCGGGATTTAAGTATTTTGCCTGTAAGAACGTGACAGGAATCGGGATTAAGACCAGGGGATATGCGGGCGGCTGTTTTGAGGTGCGCACGGCCTGGGACGGCGATGTGCTGGCAGAGATTCCCATTCAGTATTCCAATGTGTGGGAACAATACAGTGCGCCAGTGCATATTCCTGACGGAACGCAGGCAATCTATCTGACCTATCGGGGAGAGGGCATTGCAAGTCTGCTCTCCTTTACCTTAATAACGGGAGAGCAGAACTGACAAAGTCTGTTGGCGGAAGTCAGATATCTTCTTCTTTATACAAGGTGTAGAAATCGGAATCTATATTATCCATCATTTGAGCGAACCATCTTTTGGCATCGTCAAGCGCCTTATTGTAAATGATCGGTGCCATTTTCCGCTCAAATAGATCATACAGCTGCATTTGTTCGATCAGTCCGATCTCTTCGCCTCGTTCGTCCAGATAAAACGCTTTGATTTCGGCGTTTAGCTTTTCTCTTTGTGTATCCGAAAGTTTGATCTGTGGGATGGATTCTCTTCTGGTCATGTAAGGATTTCCTCCTGTGGATGATAAGCAATTTTGCTGCCTTTATTATAAAGGAAATTTGTTCTCCCGGCAAATTGTTATTGCCATAAAAGTGACGTCCGGAAGGAGCAAAGGATCATAGTTTGTTATGCGAGGAAGATGAGGTGAAGATATATGAGTAAAGGTAACACGAGTGTCAAAAATGTCAGCATCATTGGCGGGGCGGATGGGCCCACCAGTGTTTTTATTGCAGGCAGGATGGGTAAGCGGCCGCTTAAAGTGCGGGTTAAGAACTGGATATATCATCAAAGGCGCAAGCGGGCTGCCGGCCGCATCCGCCCCAATCCCCATTCCCTGAAGCAGGTCACGGCTTTTATGAAAAAAGAGTACGGGGCGGCGGAGATGTCCAAAGAAAGCCGGCAATATCAGGAGATGAAGGACAGCCTGCGCGAAGCGCTGATCATTCAGAACCGGCCGGAGCTTCTGGAAGGGCTGGCGGAAGTCGCAAGGCCGGAGGAATATACGAAAGAAGCCATGGAAGAAGTGTTTCGTCAGATAGAGAGAAGGAGAGAGGCTGCCGCCAGGATAGCGGATGATCAGTTTACGCTGGACTTTCATGTCTATGAAATCCGCATAGAGGGTGGAAGAATGGAGATTGAGATAGATTACCAGTGGGAGGTCCTGGGCATGTCTTATAGCGGGAGTAAAAAGGCCATGAAGAAGTTAAGGCAGATAAGCCGCAGGATGTATCTCTATTATGGGGTTACCGAGGAGGATATCCGGGAGGAGTCTAA
>CAYUKT010000186.1:0-5390 GCA_964445285.1 uncultured Bacteroides sp.
GCTTGTCTTTGGATTTTTAGGATTCCGCAAAGCGGAATCATGGAGGATAAGGGATGAAGAAGGAAACGATCTGTATACAGTCGGGCTGGAAGCCTGGAAACGGGGAGCCTCGTGTCCTGCCGATTTACCAGAGTACGACATTCAAATATGAGACTTCCGAACAGATGGGGAGGCTCTTTGACTTGGAGGAGAGCGGCTATTTTTATACGAGGCTTCAGAATCCTACCAACGACTATGTGGCGCAGAAAATCTGTGAACTGGAGGGCGGTGTGGCGGCCATGCTCACATCTTCCGGCCAGGCGGCTAACTATTATGCGGTATTTAATATCTGTGAGGCGGGAGATCATGTGGTGATGTCTTCCACCGTATATGGCGGAACCTTCAATCTTCTGACCTGTACCATGAAAAAAATGGGGATTGCCTGCACTGTGGTAGATCCGGATGCACCGGAAGAGGAACTGACGAAAGCATTTCGTGAGAATACAAAGTGTGTGCTGGCGGAGACCATTGCCAATCCTGCGCTGGTGGTTTTGGATATCGAAAAATTTGCCAGACTGGCCCATGACCATCAGGTGCCGCTGATCGTGGATAATACCTTTGCAACGCCCATCAATTGCAATCCCTTTGTATGGGGCGCGGATATCGTGACTCATTCCACCACCAAATATATGGATGGACATGCCATGGCTGTGGGTGGCTGTATCGTGGACTCCGGCAATTTTGACTGGACGGCATATGCCGATAAATTCCCCGGGTTGTGTACGCCGGATGAGTCCTATCATGGGATTACCTATACGGAGAAATTCGGTAAAGCGGCCTATATCACCAAGGCTACTACGCAGTTGATGCGTGACTTGGGTTCCATCCAGTCCCCCCAGAATGCCTTTTTATTAAATGTTGGTCTGGAGACCCTGCATCTGCGCATGGAACGGCATTGCTATAATGCACTAAAGTGTGCCGAATATCTGGAAAACCATGATAAGGTTGCCTGGGTAAATTACCCGGGCCTTAAAGGAAACCGGTATTATGAACTGGCGCAGAAATATATGCCGGACGGTACCTGCGGCGTAATCTCCTTTGGTCTAAAGGGCGGCAGGGAAGCTGCGGCAAAGATGATGGATCAGTTAAAGCTGGCAGCGATCGTGACCCATGTGGCGGATGCCAGAACCAGTGTCCTGCATCCGGCCAGTCATACACACAGGCAGATGAATGATGAACAGCTGAAAGAGGCTGGGGTTGCGCCGGATCTGATCCGTCTTTCGGTGGGACTCGAACATATCGATGATATTATCGGGGATCTGGGACAGGCTCTTGCGAACATCGATTAGAAAAGGACTTATGATATGACTTACCGTAAAACATGGTTTAGCTATGTACTGTGGGTACTTTACGCAGGGTTTTGTGTGATGATGCTGGCATCTGTATGCCAATGGTTCATGCTTTATATAGGGGAGAAGTTTGTGCCAATGCCGCTCTCGGTATTGGGCGTATTTTTAATCTTTCCACTGCTTTTGGGTATCTATGCGCTGCTGCGTGTAGTTTCCCGGAAAATCCGCACCAAATATACCATACAGGCACATACTCTGACAATGCTTGAGGCATTTGTGGTGGTATTCTGTTTTGTGTTCGGTACATTGTACCGGCTCCGTGCGGCAGTGTTTTCCGACTTTGATTTCTATTTCCTGGACAATCTGGAAACAAAGTATTTTGAGATGGCGGTTGTCAGGGCGGGAGAAGGGATTGCTCCCATGGTGCATGGTATGGGTTATCTGTATGTGCTCTGCCTGTCTGTCGTCATGTCGTTTTTGGGCAATAAGATTATTTCAGCCATGTTCCTGCATGTCATTTTACAGGTATTATCCTTGATTGTATGTTATCTTGCGGTCAGGAAATCGGCGGGAAGGCTTCCTGCCTGTGTGACGCTTGTATATCTGTCTTTTTCCGGTGCGTATATGAGCCGGATTGGTGTGATAGATCCGGAGTGTCTTTATTTCCTGTTTTATCTTCTGGGGATGTATCTGATTGTGAGCGCTGTTAAAAATTATTGCAGAAATTACTATACAAAAGGTTTTGCGGTATGGGTTTTTATGCTTCTGGGAATTGTGCTGGGTATTCTGATCTATCTGGATATCCGGTCCATTACGCTGTTTTTCTTTTTGGTGGGGATTTTTACCGGCAAAAAGGAAGAGGATGAGGATCTGCCAAGGATTACGGCCGGGCAGAATATCCTGGTCTTTGGTGCGGTGGAAGTTTTCTGCGTGCTGGCCTTTTTTGGTTCCTTTATGATAGATGCGCTGGGGTATGGCACAGAATATATGGCGGAATTATCGGCATGGGGGAATTTTTATCTGAGCGAGTCCTGGGGAAGCATACTTGCCTGTATGGATCAGTTTATGCGGGATTTTCCCTTTAATATATTGTTGATCGTGACAGCATCTTTTTTGGCATTTGCGTTTAAGAAAAGCGGCAAAGAGCAGAATTATATGCTGTGGATTCTTCTGTGTGTCTGTACGGCGCCAACGCCTATGACCGGATATGGGGTGCTCCCCTATGGGACGATTGCACTGTTTATCTGGTGTGTGCTGGCAGGTCTCGGTCTGCAGAACTGCATTATGGCTGACAACGCCCAGGTAGTGCAGGCAAAAATTGAAAAGATTAATGAGGAGGCGCTGGCAAAAGAGCCAGAGAAGCCACGGTTTATTGAGAATCCCCTGCCGCTTCCGAAAAAGCATGTGAAGCGGGAAATGGATTATGAGTATCCGGTAGCGGAAGAGGATATGAAGTTTGATATTGAAGTGGATGAGGCGGATGATTTTGACATTTGAAAAAGTTGTCAGGTTTTTAGACAGTGTCTGATGAATGGATACGAAATGTATATTTCAATAAAACAGTGGCAGACTAGTAGAGAATCACTTTGTGGTTCTCTTTTTACGCTATAGGAAATTGCAGCAGTGTAAAGTTCTCCGCTTATCCGAAGCCACGAAGCAGATTATTTTCATAATGGAGGAACAGCATGGGAAATAACAATAAAGGAAAAGATTGTCACAGAAAAGGAAATGAAGACCGGGATAAAGAGAAGAATCCGGAAGAAAAGAGAGAGAAGGAAAAACAGAAAGATGAACGGATCGAGAATGTGGGACAGGTGACGCTGGACGAAAATAAGGAGCATCACAAGATACATCTGATTTCTATCATCGGAGAGATTGAAGGGCATGATAATCTGGGAAGTTCTTCAAAGACCACCAAGTACGAGCATATCCTGCCGCAGCTGGCAGCCATTGAGGACAGCGAGGATATTGACGGTGTTCTGATTTTATTAAATACCATGGGCGGGGATGTGGAGGCCGGCCTTGCCATTGCGGAGATGATTGCTTCCATCAGCAAACCTACGGTTTCCCTGGTGCTTGGCGGCAGTCATTCCATTGGTGTGCCGATTGCAGTCAGTACGGACTATTCCTATATTGTGCCTACGGGAACGATGGTCATCCACCCGGTGCGGTTAAGCGGTATGGTGATCGGTGTCCAGCAGACCTTTGACTATTTTAAACAGATTCAGAACCGTATCACGGGATTTGTGTGCAGTCACTGTAAGATAGCGAAACCACGGCTGGAAGAACTGATGATGGAGACAGGGATGCTCACCAAGGATGTGGGGACTGTTCTGGTGGGGCGGGAAGCCGTGGAGGAAGGTATCATTTGTGAGGTGGGCGGAATCCGTGACGCTATCGCCATGCTCCATGATATGGTAGACAGAAAAAAAGCAGACACAAAATAAGGGATGACAAGACAAAATGAAAATGCTATACTAAGATGGGTTAGGATGAAATGATTAAGGAACTTTGGAGGCATTGTCATGGCAGGGCAGGGGAACAGACAGTCAACTGCGAAGAAAAAAACATCAAATACTGCGGGAAGAAGTAATACGAGAACCAGTTCCGGACGGACACAGTCGGGCAGAAATTCTTCCACTGCCAGGAAAAACCAGACCAAGCCCATGGATCTGGCAATCCGTAATGAGATCATGCTGATTGTATTTGCTGCTCTGGCCGTTATCCTATTCCTGTGTAATTTTGGTATTGTAGGAAAGGCCGGAAATGCGGTGAGTGATGTGATGTTTGGTATCTTTGGCCTGACAGCTTATATCGCTCCGATCATAATCTTTTTGATGATTGCTTTTGGTATGTCCAATATGGGAAGCCGGATCGCCAGCAGAAAGCTGGTGGCGGGGATCGTGTTGTTTCTGCTGATCAGCATGGTGTGTGAGTTTTTCAGTGCAAATCCTGCCCTTGCGGAAAGCTATCAGCTGCAGGAAATCTATAAACGATGCAGTGAGCATCACAACGGCGGTGGTATCCTGGCCGGGTCACTGGCTTATTTTTCCTGTAAATTCCTGGATGTTGTGGGCACAGTATTAGCCATTCTGGTGTTGGCTATCATCTGTCTGGTAGTGGTTACGGAGAAATCCTTTATCGGCGGTGTGGCTAAACAGGGACGCCGGGTTTATGAACGTTCCATGGAAGATGCAGCATACCGCAGAGAGCGGGCCAGGGAACGCCGGGAAGCACAGGAGGAGCGCCGGGCAAAAGACGAAGAGAGAAGACGGATGCGCGAGGAAGAAAAAGAAAATGAGAGACTTCTTCGTATGGATAAAAAAGTGTCCGGCGTCATGATCGATACGGCGTTGGATAAAGACCGGGAAAAACAGAATTTTGAGAAAACGAGGGATGACATTCATGAGATTACCTTAAATCCCCTGGAGGATGAGGTACCCGCACAGGACGAGGAACCAGAGGCACGGGATGTTTACTCCTATCATTATATAGAACATGAATCCGATGCGCTTGATGAGATCCATGTACAGGAAGAAGGAACGGAGGAAGTTCCGGTCTATGGACAGCCTCAGCCGGTGGAAACCTATGGGGCGGAAGAAACAGCGTATCAGCCACACAAGCCCCAGGATTCCTACACAAGACAGACGGGAAACAGTATGGCGCCCACTCCCGGCAGGGAGCGGCCGGCGGCCGCAAGAAGCAGTACAGGCAGCACGGCGGGTATGACCGCATCGGCGGGGCCGGCGATACATAGAAAAGATGAGGGAAGGAAAGTTTATAAATTTCCGCCCTATGAGCTGCTTGCCAAAGGCAAGGGAAAGAATGGCGCTGGTTCGGACAGGGAGTTGAAGGAGACGGCAATGCGTCTGGAACAGACGTTGGAAAATTTCGGCGTTAAGGTGACGGTGACCAACTACAGCCAGGGGCCTTCCGTGACACGCTACGAACTGCAGCCGGAGCAGGGTGTGAAAGTCAGTAAGATTGTGGGGCTGGCGGATGATATCAAACTGAATCTGGCGGCTACGGATATCCGGATTGAGGCGCCGATTCCCGGCAAAG
>CAYUKT010000187.1:0-5383 GCA_964445285.1 uncultured Bacteroides sp.
GCAATCTGAATTGCACGTTCCTCAATATAATCTTTCAAAAGGAAACCCCTCAGAATACTTTTTTACATTGTATGAAGTATTTTAAGGGGGGATATGACATATAATCTCACGTTACTTGCAGTTCTCTTTTTTCGCCTCAAAACCCGAAAATCTTCAGATAATCCTCCTGCTGAATAATCCTCTTACTAGGCTTGTCCGCGTTCTCCAGCATCTTCTCCACCCGATCTGCCAAAGTCACGTCAATCAGTCTTCCAACGTCAAGCCCGCGCAGCTCAAAAAACAACAGGGGATTCTCGTCAAACCGTGCCCCTACTCCATATAAAACCGCCGCCACATGTTTGCACATAAGCGCCCAGTCAGGACAGCTGCAGTTAAAAGCAATCTCCTTTGGCTCCGGAAACAGTCCGCCCCGCTGCAAAAACGCTTCCCTGAGTTCTTCCGGAAAGTTTCCTTCTATCAACGCCTCCAGATTCTGAATCTTATCCCCGCACAGGGCAATCATATTCTGGCAGCGTTCTTCCGAAAGCGGGCTGATTCTGATCTCCACTTTATAAGGAATTTTCCTGCGTCCCTGTACTTTAGCGCTGATCTTTCCCTTCTGTATCTGCAGGTCGATTACCGCGCCGGTTCTGACATATCTTTTCCCCCGGTCAAGCCTGCTCTCATAATCCGCATAGCGCTCCAGGTTTTCGCACCATGCCCTGCCCCACCATTCCTTTGCTATGACTCGTCCGGCTATGATGACCGGAGACAGATTCTTGCCCTTTTTCTTCTCTTTCTGTACCGTATCAGCGGCATTTTTCCTGATTTTATCTTCCGATGGCTGTTCATAAACAGCATCTTCCCAATACCGGCTCATATTGCTCCTCCCCGAATCTTTTATCCAGAAAGCTTCCTGTATACCAAAAAGGCATTCCCTTTCTTACATGTCGAGCCTTAATACGGAAAGCAGCTCTTCATTGTCAAGATCCGTAATCCAGTTTTCTCCGGTTCCTCCAATTACATTCTCAGCCAGTTCCTTTTTGAATTTCAGCATCTGGTCAATTTTTTCCTCGATTGTCTTTTCACATACCAGCTTATGTACAAAGACATTCTTCTTCTGTCCAATTCGGAATGCGCGGTCCGTTGCCTGATTCTCTACAGCCGGATTCCACCAGCGGTCAAAATGGATCACATGGTTGGCGCTTGTCAGGTTTAAACCGGTTCCGCCTGCCTTGACTGACAGTACCATGTAGGGGATATATTCCTCTCCGTTAAACTCTTCCACCATCTGGCTTCTTCTTTTCACTGGCGTGCCGCCATGAAGCACAAATCCTTTCTTTTGAAAAATGGTCTCCAGAAATGCAGACAACGGTTCTGTCATCTCCTTAAACTGTGTAAATACCAGAACGCGTTCACGCTTCTCGTAAATCGTTGTGCAGATCGTCCTAAGCATCTCCCACTTCCCACTTTCCTCCGGCGCATATTTTTCCTGCCCCAGATACTGGTCCGGATGATTGCAGATCTGCTTCAGGCGGGTCAAAGCCCCCAAGATCAGCCCGCATCTTTCAAAACCGTCCAATTTTTCCAGTTTCTCCGCGAGTTCCGCCACCAGCTTGCGGTAAAGGACAACCTGTTTCCTGCTCAGGCTGACATAATCCACCGTCTCCACCTTCTCCGGCAGATCTGTTATCACCCGCCTGTCCGTTTTCAACCGCCGCAGCATAAAAGGGGAGATTGCAGATTTTAAATGCGCATACTCTTCTGGCTCCTTTGCCAGCTTTTTCGTATATTCCTTAAATTCCCCAAAACCTCCCAGAAGCCCTTTATCAATAAAGTCATAAATGGACCAGAGGTTTGTCAGGTCGTTTTCAATAGGCGTTCCCGTCATAGCCAGCCGCATCCTAGAAGGGATTTTCTTAACCGCATGTGTCTGCTTTGCAGTCGGATTTTTGATAGCCTGTGCCTCATCCAGAATCAGGCAGTCCCAGGTCTGCTGCGCAAACTCCTTTACTCTGACCGTCATTCCGTAAGTGGTAATAAATAAGAAAGCCTCTTTGCTCCGCAATTCCTCCGCCAGTACTGCCGCACCGCCGCCATGAAGGATATGAACCGGCATGTCCGGAACAAATTTCTCCGCCTCCCGTTTCCAGTTCCCAAGCAGAGATGCCGGAACGATCAGGAGAACCCGTTTTTTCCCGTTTCCCTTTCGAAGCTTTTCCAAAAATGTCAGCACCTGAAGAGTTTTCCCCAAACCCATATCATCTGCCAGACAGGCGCCGAACCCCAGCTCGTTCATATAAGTCAGCCAGGTAAACCCGTTTTTCTGATAAGGTCTCAATTCGGCATGCACGGTTGCGGGAACCCTCGCCTTGCGCATCGTCTCCGGCTTGCGCAGTTTCTGTAACAACTTTGTAAGCCACTTCCCGTTTGAAATGACGACTCCCTCGTCCTCCGGCAGCATGTCTGCCGGCTTTCCCCTTAATGCCTGCAGAAAAGTCATGCCTTCCCTCGGCTCACCCATCTCCTTCAGCAGTTGCTCGAGTCTGCCATGGTCTACTTCGACCCATTTCCCCTTTAGAAACGCAAGCCCTTCCGTCTGCTTTAACAGAAGTTCAATATCCTCCCTCGTCAGCGGCTGGCCGTCCACTTCCAGATACGGCGTCATGGACAAAACGGCATCAAACCCCAGAAAAGAAGGCTGTTCATCCCCCAGAGATATATTCATGCTGACCATCATTGCCCGCTTTTTCCACCAGTTCGGAATACGACAAAGAATGCCAGCCTCTTCAATCACAGGAATTTCTTTCAAAAACTGGTAGGCTTCCTGCGCCGTAAGTTTCAGGGGGTGGAACATTTCTCCGCTCTCCACTGCCTCCCGGACAAAGCCCGACTTTTCCGCTGCCTCGTTCAGACAGGATAAAAGCTTTAACAGCTTTTCCCGTTCTGCCTGATATTCCACCAGTGCATACTGCAGGGGCATATGGTTAATCTTTCCGTCATCATTTTTCGTTGCGTAGGTTGCCAGAAAGGCAAAAGGGAATCCCTCTTCCTCATTACTCTCCACAAGATGGAAAAAAATACGCTCCGGCACGCGCAGCTGTTGGCTCTGCTCAGCAAGGTACATTGCCACCGAACCCGAATACGCTGCAATCTCCCTCTGAAAAATGTCGTGCAGTCCGGTAAACGCACCGCTTAGCCACTTCTCGTCCAGATATTCGGCACCGATCATAAAGGGAACCGCCGCCTCCAGTCTTGCCGCAGTATCCGCATCCAATGACACTTCTGTCCTTTCCCGGGAAAGCTCCAGTTCCGGCAATGAAGTCAGGCATTGAAAATAACTTTCCGCTACCTTGCCCAGAAACCGCATGGAAATATCGGCATCCGCCGGACATCCCTTTAAACCCAGCAGATACCAGGCAAATACCTTATCTTTTTTAAATTCTTCCTGCCACGCCTGCAGTTCTCTGGAAAGTACGCCTCCTTCTTCCAAATAAAAGCTTTTGTCCGTTATAATAAATCTCATCTTTCCCTTTCCGTAAAAAACTTCTTTATCACAGCTTATTTTGCACCATCAAATTTTTTGTACGCCTGCTCTGTTTTAATACAATTTATTTCTTACTTGCAAAATGTTTCATCGTATCTTTCAAATCATCACTAAAATCATCTAAATCATCCAGCGTAATTGCACCTTCATTCAACAGTGACATCATAATATAAAACTGATTAGATCTGCTCATTGTACACTGCACGCCACAGTCTTTCTTATCCTCTCGAATCCGTTTCTCCAATTTCCAGAATTTATCCGATGCATTTCCTTCTCCACTCAATAACGCTATGTATTCTTTGTTTAATTTATCCATATAGGCTTCCTGCCAACCAGGAATCTTATTTCGGAATATTTTCCAATCTTTCTCTGAAAATCTATTCATCAGTCGCGACACCTCACAATTTTTTCTTCTCGCTATACTTTATCCAATACTGCCTTATACAAAAGCGCCTCATACACTTTATGATTTTATTATACCCTCAGTCCCCTCATTTCACAATCGAAAATCAAAGAGGCATTTGGAAGTTCTATAACAGTTCTTCCAAATGCCCTTATTCTCCATTATTTCATCCACCATACCAACCGCTCTCCCTCATAGATCCGCACCGTATCCGACATATTCCAAACATCGTCGCTTTTCTCATTTTATCCTATCCGACCTTTATATACAGCAAAACTGAATCGCTTTGCGGTACATCTCATACTAACCTTTTTCAACTCACATCCCGAACTCGGCACACAGCTTATCGAAACGTGCCTGTTCTTTTTCTTTTACAGGTTTCGATAAATCATTCATGCAATGATGAATGACATCCGCATCCTTCAAAACCTCATCCATCGGGCCGTCCGCCACAAGCTTGTCATCGTGATGGTATATCGCGGAACAGATGATATCCGTCTCACCCTCATCTGTCAGTCTCAATTCCCTGAGAATATTCCCCGCAAGTTCCGCACCCCTGTGTGCATGGTCATCATATGATCCGGTCTTATATGCATGCAGATCATGGAGCATTGCCGCCATTGAGGAAAGCTCCGGATCAAGCCCGCGCTTCCTTGCAATCATTGCAGCCGCAAGGGATACGCCGTAAAGATGTACGATTGCGCCATTTCGTTTGTCCACATCCTCCATCTTATTTAATTCCTGATCCACATATTTCCGAAGTTCTTTTAATCTGCCCATTTAATCCTTCTCCGCCTTCCTACCTATCATTTTGCCAACTGTTCCCTATATTGCTCTATCCTGCATTGATGTTTTCTCTTCCCTGCCACCGCTTCTCTGTCATAGCTGATCCCCACCAGCAGAATATCACTTCCATAACTTTTAAATGCCACAGGATACCGTCTGTCTCTAATCTGCTCTAAAGCACTTTCGCCAGACTGATTCCACTTCAATTCAACAATCAGTACCGGCAGCACGGAGTCCCTCTTCGGCAGATACACAATATCTGCATACCCGACACCTGCCGGCAGTTCCTCAAACATAACATATTCGTCTCCATAGCTGAAATAGGCCCGTTTGATCACGCTGCGCAGCGCCTGTTCATTGTTGTAATACAACGGCGATTCTTCTTCATGGATCTTTTCTATCTGCCTGGCTACCGCCTCTTCATTTTGATGCACGGTGTCCATGATAAGCTGTTCGCTCTCCCGCACCCGCCGAATGGTCTCATCCCGCTTTACCTGTCGTATTGCCCTTGCAAATTCCAGACGAATCTCTTCATTGGGAATACGGACCTTCTGTGCCTCCTCATCATAGGCCAGATATCCCAAGTGGATCAGCAGCGTCAGCACATCGTTCCTGTCCCGAAAAGTCACCAGATCGTTGGCAAAACCTTTTGTATCCACCCTTGTTTC